>JBCCRV010000070.1:0-16865 GCA_039201085.1 Myxococcota bacterium
CTTGTCGCTGTGTGGTTTCTCATGATACTGCTGGGCCTCGCCTAACCCAAATAAGGTATTTTTAGTCTTTCACGAACGAGTCGCGTGAAATTCCGATTTTACCCCTCGTACTCGGTAGAATCGCGCGGAAAAACGCGATAACTCTGCCGCCGAGGGTAGCTCCGCCGTTGGGGAACCGGCCGCCCGATCGATTTGACCTTGAGGGAACATCCTATGAAGACCTTACGAATTGCCGTCCTCGCCACCGCCGCCGCGCTCGTGGCCGGTGGGCAGGCCGAAGCCCAGCAGTCGGCCACGCTCAACCAGTTCCGGGCGTCCGAAACACCCGGCGATGCGTTTTCGATCAGCCGCCCCGACTCGCTCGGGCACTTGGACTTCGCCGCGCAGCTGCACTTGGACTACGCCAACGATCCGCTCGTGTTCGAATCAACCCTTGGCGACCGCGATTCGGAGTTTGCCCGCGTCGTGTCCGATGAGCTGACGGCTCAGGTCGGCCTGGCCTTCGGTCTCTTCGATCGGCTTGTCATCTACGCGGGGCTTCCCGTCGTGCTGTGGATGGACGGCGACGACACGTCGACGCTGCCCAACATTCCCGGTCACGACAGCTCGGGGCTGGGCGACGCCTACCTCGGTGCACGCGTTCGCATCTTCGGCGAACAGGACGACATCTTCGGCCTCGGAGCCCAGGTCACGGGCACGTTCCCGACGGGCGGCGGCAACTATCGCGGCGACGACACCCTTTCGGTTCACCCCGAGCTGCTCGCCGAGCTACGCGCCGATATCCTGCGCATCACCTTGAATCTCGGCGCGCGCATTCGCGAAAACCAGAACTTTTCGAGTGATCCGGCCGACCCCGCGGTGGAAGACGTGACCGTCGGCGACCAGTTCACCTATGGCCTCGGCGTCACCGTGCCCCTCTACGGAACGCACCTCGAGCCCGGAACGAACCGCCTTGATCTTCACGTCCAGGTGTGGGGCGCAACGAACTTCGACAACTTCTTCGACCGCGAAGAGTCGCCCTTCGAAGCGCTCGGCGGTTTGAAGTTCCACCATACGAGCGGCTTCGTCGCCGGTCTGGCGGCCGGCGCGGGCATCAACCGCGGCTTCGGCAGCCCGGACTTCCGCGCCATCGCGACCCTTGGCTGGGCACCGACCCCGGACGTCGAAGAAGAGCCCGAGGCCGACCCGGAGGTCGACACGGACGGCGACGGCCTGATGGACAGCGTCGACGGCTGCCCGACAGACCCCGAGGACGTCGACACCTTCGAGGACGAAGACGGCTGCCCCGACCCGGACAACGACAACGACAACGTTCTCGACGTCAACGACGAGTGTCCGATGGACCCCGAAGACATGGACACGTTCGAGGACGAAAACGGCTGCCCCGACCCCGACAACGACCAGGACGGCGTGCTCGACACCGAAGACGAGTGCCCGATGCAGCCCGAGGATATGGATCAGTTCGAGGATGAGAACGGCTGCCCCGACCCCGACAACGATGAGGACGGCGTGATGGACACGGCGGACCAGTGCCCGATCGAAGCGGGCGTCGTGGCGAACAACGGCTGCCCCGATTCGGACCGCGACGGCGACACGGTTGTCGACCGTCTCGACAACTGCCCGGACGAGCCCGGCACGGTGGAGAACCAAGGCTGCCGCGCACGTCAGCAGGTCGTGCTTCGCGAAGGCCGCCTCGAGATTCTCGACAAGGTCTACTTCCGCACGAACAGCGACCGTATTCTCAGCCGCTCGAACCGCCTCCTCAACAACGTCGCGACGGTCATCAACAACCATCCGGAGATCGAACTGATCCGCGTGGAAGGCCACACCGATGACCGCGGTGACGACGACTACAACCTGGAACTCAGCCAGCGCCGCGCGCAGGCGGTGGTCAACTACCTCGTTCGCCGCGGACGCGTCGACGAGAGCCGCCTCCGCGCACGCGGCTTCGGCGAGACAAACCCGATCGAAACGAACGACTCGCGCGAGGGCCGCGCGGCCAACCGTCGCGTCGAATTCAACCTCGGCGAGGAAGCCGAGGGCATCGAGCAGCAAGACTCGGGTCCCGCCGCCGATACAATCGACAGCTAGAATCCGCGAACGTACTTTTTGAGTAGGGGCCTTCCACTAGAACGGCCTCCGACGCCCTTCGAAGTCTTCGAGAGGCGTTCGTCGTTGCCGCACACGGGTAGGACGGCGCCGCGCAACGGTGCGCTTGCCCCGATAAAGCGAAACCGGAGACCACTAGCGAATCCGAAAGGGATTCGCTTAGGCTCCGCGTATGGAAGCGTCCGATCCACGGCACACGGAACTCCAAAAGCTCGAATTTCTCTACGAGGTGGGCCTCGCGCTCTCCGCCGAACGCAACACGAGCCGCTTGCTCGAACGCATCCTGCTGGAGGCGAAGCGTCTGTGCGGAGCCGACGGAGGAACGATCTACCTGCGCGAAGGACCATGCTTGTGCTTCGCCATCGTGCACAACGATTCGCTCGGTATTGCCCTCGGCGGGGACGAGGAAATCGCTTTCACGCCGATCCCGCTGTTCATCGACGACGCGCCCAACCACCACAACGTGGCGAGCTACGCCGCCCACCTCGGCGAAGTGGTGAACGTGGCAGACGCGTACGATGAGGCCAACTTCGACTTCAGCGGCACGAAAGCGTTCGACGAAAAGAACGGCTATCGCTCGCGCAGCTTCCTGACGATTCCGATGGCGGGCCACAACGGCCGCATCATCGGTGTGCTTCAGCTCATCAACGCGCAGAAGAACGGCGAAGTCGTCGCCTTCGGCTCGGCCGAAGAACGATTCGTGAAGGCTCTTGCTTCGCAGGCTGCCGTGGCGCTCGAAAATCAACGCCTGATCGACGGCCAGAAGAAACTGCTCGAGGCATTCATTCAAATGATCGCATCGGCGATCGATAGCAAGTCGCCCTACACGGGCGCGCACTGCGAGCGCGTGCCGATCCTAACGATGATGCTGACGGAGGCGGCGTGCGCGCAGGATGAAGGTCCCTTTGCGGACTTTCAGATGAGCGACGACGAGTGGTACGAGCTCAAGATCGCGGCATGGCTTCACGACTGCGGCAAGGTGACGACGCCCGTGCACATCATGGACAAGGGCACAAAGCTCGAAACGATCACCGACCGCATCGACACGATCGCGGCGCGCTTCGAGGTGCTCAAGCGCGACGCAAAGGTGGCGATGCTTGAAGCCCAGCTCGAAGGCGGCGACCGGGAAACGCTGCAGGCGGACTATCAGCGCACCCTCGAGCGCCTCGACGGCGAACTGCGCTTCCTTCGCCAAGCCAATATCGGCAGCGAGTTCCTGTCGGACGAAGCGAAGGAGCGCATCGTCGCCATCGGCAAGCAGCGTTTCGTCGACGGAGGCATCGAGCGTGCGCTTCTCAGCGAAGACGAGATGGAGAACCTCTGCATTTCGCGCGGCACCCTCACCGAAGACGAACGGCTGATCATCAACGGCCACATGGTGCAGACCGTGCAGATGCTCGACGCCCTACCCTTTCCGCCGCACCTGCGGCGCGTGCCCGAATACGCCGGCGGCCACCACGAACGCTTCGACGGCAACGGCTACCCCAAAGGACTCTACGCCGGCGACATGTCCGTGCCCGCGCGCATCATGGCCATCGCCGACGTCTTCGAGGCCCTCACGGCGCAGGACCGCCCGTACAAGAAGGGCAAAACGCTCAGCGAGTCGATGCGCATCATGGGCTTCATGAAGCGTGACAACCACCTCGACCCGGATCTGCTCGATCTCTTCGTGCGCAGCGGCGTCTACAAGGCCTACGGCGAGAAGTTCCTGCCGGCCTCACTCATCGACGAAGTCGACGAAGAAGCGCTCCTGCAAATCCAACCCAAGAGCGTCGAGCTGCCCCCCCGCGAGGAGCGGGACCAGCGCCGCGAAGGCTTCCTGCCCAAGTACGACCGGCTACGCAAAAGCGTCATGGGTTGATTGGATTGACCACGGTTCATTTCATCGCTGCGCTGGCCCTTTATCGGCGCCTGCGCGGGTACTGGCGCTTGCACGGGAAACGAGCCCTACGCTGAGCTCCCATCACAGGAGGCGAGGAGCGACGGCGACGCTTGTTGGCCAAGCAACCCCCGCCACTCAATGGGGTGAGGATCTGTCTGGAGAAGAAACGCTCTGCACGACTGCGAACGTTGCCCGAGCAGGATGCTCCGCACGCCACAGTGGCACGGCAGAGGGCTGGCGAACAGGAATACGCCCTTCGCCAAGAGTCCATGGTTTTTGGGGAATAGATGCCGGGGGGTCGGTGTGCTTTCTGCGCCGACGGTGTTGGCTCGGTGAGTGCGCGAGGGCCCGCAGCTCAACGATTGGTGAAATGGTCCGGATTTCTTTTTGGGCGTGTGAACGCCGACGGGGGATGTATGCGTACGCTACCTATATTCTTCATGCTGTTTGCCTCGACCGTATCCGCTCAGGCGCCGGAGGCGTCGCTTCCCCCCCTCGGCTCGGACCGTGTTGAAGCGACGCCGTCCGAGGCTTCCGCGTCGGACGAGCCAAGCGAGGCTGTCGATGAAGCGCCGAGTTTGCTCGGGGATGATGCACGCGCCGTGCTCGAACACGTATGGCGGGCGTCTTCCGGCGGCGAACGCGCGTTCGCAGTACAGCTCCCCGGGACGACGGACTTGCTGGTGAGCGCTGCGTCGCTTGCGGCTCGCGGCGGCCCTGTACGGGTCCGGCGACTCGAAGGCGAAAGCGAACGCGCGGAGGTGCTTGGCAGCGGCGAACATGGCCTTCTTCTGCTTCGGGTGGCCGACGAACGGCCCGCCCCTTTCTCGCTGGGTGATGCGACGCTGGGTTCGACGGTGTACATCGTCGCGGGAGACGTGACGGCGGCGCTGATTTCTTCGATCAGCGCACAGGGGCTTCGCATTAGTGCTCCTTGCCCAGCGGGTGCACCGATCATCAATGAGACGGGAAACCTCGTTGCCCTCTGCCGGGGCCAAGACTCCGCCATCCTGGGCGAGCACCTCGCGGAAGTCGCGTCGCAAGATCATGGGGACTTTGCACGAAAGAGTCCTTGGCGCGTGTCGTTGATGGCTGAAGTCGGCTTGCGTCTGCAGCAAGCGTACGACCCATCGCTGGTCGCGAACCTCAGTCTTCGGATCGTCGGCTGGAATCGGTTTGGCCTTGCGCTCCGGGCCGGTTTTTCCACCGGCGCCCGTTCCTCCGACGGGCTGAGGGAATCGGGCTCGCCGATCGAAGTCACGGCGGAAGCACAGCTTCACCAGCCCTTTCGCCTAGGCGCGGGTTCGGGGCGTTGGATTCTCGGGGCCGGGCTCGTGTATCGACGGGAAGCGGTCGACACCCTCCAGTCGTTCGTTGACGTGGACCCAAGCTGTGACCTCGGCTTGGGCAGCTGCCCCGGAAACGTACGTATCGAGCGAACGAGCGCCTCTCGAAACCGCTTCTTGCCCAGCCTTCGCGTCGCGCTCGAACTGGAGCGATTGCAGCTGTCCTACACCGCGATCATCGACCCCAGCGTTCCGTCGGCGACGACCCACACCGTGGGGCTCGGAGCGGTCTTCTAGCGAACCCTCGGGCGACCCCTCAAAAGGCGTCTCGGTGGCTCGACCGGCCACCAAGGCTCATCCTAGCGCGTCCAGTCGAGGACGACCTTGCCGCTCCTGCCCGAGCGCATGATGTCGAAGCCTTCCTGAAAATCGTCGACGCTCATGCGGTGCGTAAGCAAGGGCGAGATGTCGAGACCCGACTGGAGCATCGAGACCATCTTGTACCAGGTCTCAAACATCTCGCGGCCGTAGATGCCTTTGAGGATGAGCCCCTTGAAGATGACGTGGTTCCAATCGATGGACACATCCTTCGGCGGGATGCCGAGTAGGCCGACGCGGCCGCCGTGGTTCATCACGTCGAGCATGTCGGAAAAGGCGCTGCCGTTGCCGCTCATTTCAAGGCCCACGTCGTAGCCTTCGCGCATGCCGAGTTCGTTCATGGCGTCGCGCGGGGTGCGCTCGCGAACGTCGACGACGGCGGACGCGCCCATGCGCTTGGCAAGCTGGAGACGGTAGGGGTTTACATCCGTCACGACAACGTGGCGCGCGCCCACGTGACGACAAATCGCCGCCGCCATGATGCCGATGGGCCCGGCGCCCGTGATGAGCACGTCTTCGCCCACCAGGTCAAAACTCAGGGCCGTGTGCGCTGCGTTGCCCAGCGGATCGAGGTAGGCGGCGATCTCGTCGGGAACGTTGTCTGGCAAACGAAAGGCGTTGATGGCCGGGAGCGCCAAGTACTCGGCGAAGGCGCCGGGGCGGTTCACGCCCACGCCCACGGTGTTGCGGCAGAGGTGACGCTTGCCGGCTCGGCAGTTCCGGCAGTGGCCGCACGTGATGTGCCCCTCACCGCTCACCCGGTCGCCCACCTCAAAGCCGGCCACGTGCGAACCTACGGCCGCGACGACGCCGCTGAACTCGTGGCCCACGGTCATCGGCACGGGAATCGTCTTCTGGGCCCACTCGTCCCAGTTGTAGATGTGAATGTCCGTCCCGCAGATGGCCGTCTTGCGCACCTTGATGAGCAAATCGTTGGGCCCGATCTCCGGAACGGGCACCTCCTCCATCCAGAGGCCCTCGGCGCGCTCGCGCTTCACCAGCGCCCGCATCGTGCCGCTCACGGCGACGCGGTGCGTTTCCACGGCGGCGTTCATGATCCTGCGTTTCCGGTGGCGGACGCACCTTCGACGCCTGCGCTTCCAATGCCTGCGCTTCCAATGACACCGAGCTTCGTGCCCACGCGAGTGAAGGCGGCGATGGCCCGATCGATTTGCTCGGGCGTGTGCGCCGCGGACATCTGCGTGCGAATGCGCGCCTCGCCCTTGGGCACCACCGGATAGCTGAAGCCGACCACGTAGATGCCCTCTTCGAGCAGGGCATCGGCCATCTCGCCGGCGAGCTTCGCGTCGCCGAGCATGACAGGAATGATGGCGTGCTTGCCGGGAAGCAGCTTGAACCCCGCGGCTTCCATGCCGCTTCGAAAGCGCGCAGCGTTGTCCCAAAGGCGGGCGCGCATCGCCGCCCCTTCGGCTTCGAGCAGGTCGAAGACGGCAAGGCTGGTTTTTGCGATCACCGGCGCCAGCGTGTTGCTGAAGAGGTACGGGCGGCTGCGCTGACGAAGCCACGCGATGATCTCTTTTCGACCGGAGGTGTAGCCACCGGACGCGCCGCCCAGCGCCTTGCCGAGCGTGCCGGTGATGATGTCGATGCGGCCCAGGCACTCGAGGGCCTCGTGCGTGCCGCGACCGTTTTCGCCCATGAAGCCGACGCCGTGGCAGTCGTCCATGAAGACGATGGCTCCATACTGGTCCGCAAGCTCGCAAATGCGCGGCAGGTTCGCGAGGTAACCGTCCATCGAAAAGACGGCGTCCGTGACGATGACCTTGAAACGTGCGCCCACGGCTTCCTTGAGCTTGCTTTCCAGGTCGGCCATGTCGTCGTTGGCGTAGCGAAAGCGCTTCGCCTTGGAGAGGCGAATGCCGTCGATGATCGACGCGTGGTTGAGCGAGTCGCTGATGATGGCGTCCTCGGGCCCAAAGCAGGTTTCGAAGAACCCGCCGTTCGCGTCGAAGCAGCTCGAATAGAGAATCGTGTCTTCGGTTTGAAGGAAGTCCGCCAGGCGCGCCTCAAGCTCCTTGTGCACATCCTGGGTGCCGCAAATGAAGCGCACGGACGCCATGCCGAAGCCGTACTGCTCGAGCGCCTGCCGACCGGCTTCGATGAGCTTCGGGTGGTCCGAAAGGCCTAGGTAGTTGTTGGCGCAGAAGTTGAGCACGGAGCCGTCGCCCACGCCGATCTCCGCGCGCTGCGGCGTCACGATGACCCGCTCTTCCTTGAAAAGCCCCTGATCTTTCAGGGCGTCCGTTTCCTTCGCGAGGTGATCCAAGAGCGGCTGGTGCATGCCGCGAAGCATAGTGACCTTGCCGGCCCACCGAAACCTGGGCCGTTGCCAAACTCACACGGCAAGATGCGGTACGGTACGCAGGCCGCCGATCGGACGGGTTGAAGTATTCGACGGGCTAAAACGTCTCGGGCTGCGGTTCGGGCTTCACGTCCTCTGCCCCGTGCGTAAGCCGCTTAAGGGGCTTCAGGAGAATCGTCACGACCACGCCCACGACGGTGCAGAACGCAGCGACTCCGATGAAGACAGCCTTCGGACCCGTACCCGCAACGGCCGCCTCGCCAATCAACCCTGCAAGCTTGTTCCCGAGGCCCGTGGCGGCGAAGTACGCGCCCATCATCAAAGAGGCATACTTGATGGGCGCAAGCTTTGTGATGAACGAAAGCGCCACGGGGGAGGCGCAGAGCTCGCCGACTGTGTGGAAGAGGTAGGCGAGCACGAGCCAGCCGGCCCACGCCTGTTCGCCAGCCTCGTTCTGAAGGGAGGCGGCCACCATAAAGAGGAACCCCCATCCCATGATGACCGTGCCCACGGCCATTTTGAAGAGCGACGAGCTTTCGTGCCCGCGCTTTTGCCAGAGGATCCACGCGTTCGCGATGGGCACGGCAAACAGAATGATGTAGGCGGCGTTCAGTCCCTGAAACCAGGACGTGGGAACGAGCCAGCCCGCAACCATGCGATCCGTGTGGTCGCGCGCAAACACGTTGAGCAAACCGCCAGCTTGTTCAAAGGAGCCCCAAAACACGATCACAATGAAGAAGGAGATGAAGAGCACGATGACGCGGTCCTTCTCCTTCTTGTTGAGCGGACGCGCAGCAGCAGCCGCGGCTTCCGCGCTCGCTTCCTTGCCGCTCGCGAGGTTGCCAACCTCTTTCAGGTAGCGCTGACCCCACATGTACACGGCCTGGCCGGCCAGCATGCCGATGCCGGCAAGACCGAAGCCGTAGTGCCACCCATACGTTTCACCCACAAAGCCAACGGCGATGCTCGAAAGCAGCGCGCCCACGTTGATGCCCATGTAGAAGATGTTGAAACCCTTATCGCGGCGAAGGTCGCCCGGCGCGTAGAGGTCACCAACCATTGATGAGATGTTCGGCTTGAGTAAACCGACGCCAAGCACGATGAGAACCAGACCGGCGTAGAAGGCGGTCATTCCCGGCGCGGCAAGCACCAAATGGCCCGCGCATAGCGTCAGGCCGCCCAGCATGACGCTCCGCTTCTGTCCGAGCAATCGGTCCGCGATGAACCCGCCCGGGATCGCGGCGAGGTAGACGAACATCGTGTACGTGCCGTAGAGCGCAAAGGCGCGCTCTTCTTCCCACCCTTGACCACCCAGCGGCCCTTCGAGCATCGGAGCCGTCAGGTAAAGCACCAGGAGCGCGCGCATGCCGTAGTAGGAAAAGCGCTCCCAGAGCTCCGTAAAAAAGAGGATGTAGAGGCCCTTGGGGTGGCCAAAAAGCGTGTCCTGATCGGCGGTCGCGGTGGTCATGCGATCAATCCTGCGTGTAGTCGCGCTGCACGTAGAACTTCGCGCGCAGAGCAAAGAGCAGCCCCACGACGGCCGCCGTGTAGCAGAAGAACCAAAAGAACTCAGCCTCGCCAAAGGTGCTGTCGAGCATCTCAGCGATCGACTCCTTGGCCTTGGTCATCACCGTGACGAACACATTACCGAGCGTAATGGTGAACATGAAGAGGCCCATCACAACGGACTTCATGCGCTTCGGCGCCTGCGTGTACGCGAACTCCAGCGCCGTAATCGAAACGAGCACTTCGCTCGTCGTCAGCACCAGGTACGCAAACACCTGCCACCAAACGCTGACAACGCCCGGGCCCGCGGCGTCGATCTTCTGCTGTGCAATCGCCGCGATCGCAAAGGACGCGCCGGCCATGAAGACGCCGATGACCATGCGGCGAAGGGGCGTCCATTCAAAGCCCGCCGCCTTCGACGCCTTGTAGACGAGGTTCATCAGCGGAATGAGCAACATCACCATGAGCGGATTGGCCGCGGCGATCTGCGAGGGGCTTGGCTCAAAGCCAAACATGTTCAGGTCCATCGACTCGGCCTGAAGAATCCACGTCGAACCGTGCTGGTCGAAGATGGCCCAGAAGGCGGGAATAAAGATGAAGATCGTGCAGACTTTGAACACCGCATAGGGACCTTCGACGGCCTCTGCACCGAAGCGCTCGATGGCCGGCTTCCAGAAGCGCGTCCAAACGTTGTCCTTCGCAAGTGGGCTGTCCGCCGGGATCTCCGCCGGCACTTCGCCAGGGGTGCGGTAGGGCGCGCCGTCCGCTCCGCCACGCGAGAGCTTCGCCCGCAAGTTGAAGAGCAGGATGGCGAGAAAGCCGTCGTCCTCTTCGAGCTTCTGGCGATGAAAGAACACGGCGAGGCCGCCGACGAAGAACACCGCGCTCATCACCCAGCGCCACACCCCCCAGGACGCGGGCGTCACGAAGAAGTGGCCGCCGGCCAAAAACAGCAGGCTTCCCGCCAAGGTGTCGAGCCGGCCCAGCTTTCCGCCGGGCTTCGGCGGCACGTGCACGAACCGGTCTCGGCCAAGCCAAAAGAAGAAGGTGGCGATGGCCATCAGAATGCCGGGGATGCCGAAGGCCAGCGACGTCCGCCAAAGCACTTCACCGTCACCACGAATCCAGGGAATCAGTAGCGTGGCGAAGAACGATCCGAAGTTAATGCTGAAGTAGAAGATCTGGTAAATCGTGGGGACGAGATGCCAGTTGCCGCGGCCGAACTGGTCGCCCACGTTCGCGGACACACAAGGCTTGATGCCGCCGGCGCCGATCGCGATGCAGCCAAGGCCGAGATACACGAGGTTCAGGCGCAGATCCGGATCCGTGGGAATGTCTGCGACGGCGAGCACGCCGTGCCCCACGCAGTACATCAGCGAGAGCCAGAGGATCGTCCGGTACTTGCCCCAAAAGCGGTCGGCGAGCATCGCGCCGACCATCGGAAGGGCGTAGAGCGCACCGGCGAAGAGATGGTAGGTGCCCGTCGCTGAATCGCGCGCCACGTCGGCGGCCTCGCCCGTCAGCTGGTAGAGAGCGACCAGGTGCACCGTAAGAATGGCGCGCATGCCGTAGTAGCTGAAGCGCTCGCACACCTCGTTTCCGACGATGTAGGGAACGCCGTCGGGCCATCCGGTGTTCTCGTGGTCGGGGGAAGTGCGCCAGTTCGCTTCGCTCATAGATCTGCCAATCGGGCACCGTTTTGGCCCAGTCGGCCGGTTTGGCCCAGGCGGGACCGGCCCGCAAGCGCGCTTTTGCCTTGGCGAGGACCCGACGAGCGAACAACGTGGGCCCATGGGAGGCGCACGCAGCACCGAGCGACTCGCGGGCGTGGACCTCGCCCGTGCCTTGGCCGCCCTCATCATGGTGCAGGGCCACGCCACCCACGGTTGGATCGCACCCGAATCCCAAGGTCCCGCCTACGCCGTCTCGCGCCTCTTGGGCACCTTTCCGCTGCCCGCCTTCCTGCTTCTGGCCGGGACCAGCGTCATGCTTCGCTACGCGAAGGCGCTCCGTCGAAACGAACCGCTATCGGCCCTCGCTCGCCGCCTACGTCGCCGGGGGCTGACCTTGATCGCCGTCGGCTACGGCTTTTCCGGCGCGATGGCCCTCATCGACGGCGGCGGCCTCCCGTCCGCCCTTCGAGCCGACGTACTTCAGGTCATCGGCCTGAGCATCGCGCTCGCGTCCCTTCTGCTTGCGCCCAGGCCTGCGGCCTTCGTCGCTCGCTGCGCGTCGCTCGGCGCCGTCGCGATGGTCGTTTGCCCGCTCTTGCCGGTCTTCGACCTGCCGTTCGTCGCCGCCGCCTTTGTCGGCCCCTTTGTCGACGCCCCGCCCCTGACGCGCATGCCCTTGATTCCGCTCTTTGCCTGGTTCGCGATGGGCATCGCCGTGGGCCATTGGCTCGACCTTCGCGCCGCGCGGGGCCAGCGCGCCCTCGCGCTTCCGCTGGCGGGCCTGGCCGTGCTGCTGACCCTCGGCGGCCAATGGGCCACCGAGTGGTCGCTCGCCGGCGCGCCCCTGAGTCGCCAGCACCCGGCCGTGCTCTTCAACGTGCTCGACCTCGCCGGTCGCGCTCTGGCGATTCTTGCCGCGGGCCTTTTTCTCCATCGGCACGCCGGTCCGCACCTGCAGCGCATCGGGCTCGGATCGCTGACGATCTACCTTGCCCACCTGCCGTTCTGCTACGGCCTCTTCGCAAGTCCTTTTCGCCATCGGGTCACGATGCTGCAGGCCGTACCGCTGATCCTGGGCCTCGCCGCCTTCAGCTACGGCGTGCTGCGCTTTCAGGAGCTGCAGCAAAAGGCGCGTCGGGCGCCGATCGCGTAAGGTGTCGCTCCCTTGGGCCACCTCGACCGCTTCTGGTGCTTTGCCGCGCTCATGTTGGGTGTCTTCGCCGCAGGCTGCGGTGACGACGCGCCGCAAGCCGTCACCGAACGCGAAGCCACGCCGAACGAAACACCGTCCGCACCGTTGCGGGAGCCGGGCTTTCCGCTGCTGGGCGACGAACCCCGACTGCGTGCGCCACGCTTGATGGACCACCTCGTGCCGCGCTTCCGCGGCGTCGACGCGCCCTACGCAAACCTCGCGTATGAAGCGGCCAACGTCGATCTGCGCGGCGAGCGACGGGACACGGGCATGTACGCCGATACGGGCGAAGCGATCGCCACGCGCTGGCGCGAGAGCGAGGCGCGCGTGCGCCGCCTGCTCGTCGTTCGCGACGCCCTCTTCAGCCAGCAAGACCATCCGATCGACCACAGTCCGGTAAGCGTCATGATGCCGCCCAACTGGGTGAGCGTGGCGGTCTACCTCGCCAGCCACGGCGAAACCATCGACCCCGTGCAGGCGCCCGCCCTCGACGACGACGCCGCCTGGGCGGCGCTGCGAACGCCCGCCGAACTCTTTGGTTCGTTTCCCCCAAGCGAACGGCTGCACCGGGAGGCGACGAAACCGCGCACCGTGATGGCGCCGGAGCGCCTTCGGGTCACAAACGCGCGCCGTACGATTTCCATGCTCGCGGCGGGCGCCGCGACGATGGTCGTCGCCGCCGGCGAGGGCGCGGACGCCGTGGCGCGCGCGGGCGCCGAAGCGATCGCCGAATCGGACGTGCGCTACTTCGGCCGCCGGCTGCGCCGCGAGCACGTCGTGCTGGTCGGCGTGCAAAACCCCACGCTTCACGAGCGCGTGGACGAAGCCAAGGGCTTTCGTCCGCCGCGCCTCGACCTCGACGACGCGTCCGTGGAAACGGCGACGCGGGCCGTGCTGCGCGAGCGCCTGCGCCACGGAGACATCGGCATCGAACGGGTGGACATCGGCCGGCGAAGCGAACGACGCGCGATGATCGCCCTGCTGGAATCGCTCATCCCCCACGGGGAAAGTGGCGACTCGCAGGTGTGGCTCTACGTGCACGGCGGCATGCGCGGCAACGCCATCGAAGATGTGCTGCCGCGAATCTACGGTTTCGGCCTGCAACTCGAAGCCGCCAATATCGAGCGAAGCCGGCTGCGAGTCTTTCCGCGTCCGCCCGTGCCCATCGGCGGCGACGAACTCGCCCTGCGGCTCTTTCAGGCGTCCCGCCGCTTTCGAAACCACGACCTTCCCCTCGCGCTCAACTTAGGAAGCGGGATTTTGTCGCGCCTCTTTGAGGAACTGCGGCCCCGCATTCGCGCACTCGAGGAGCGGGCGGAAAGCGACTGAACTTCGTTATGGACAAAATGGCACCGAGTGCTAAATCGCCAACATGTACGCGCCTTCACACCCTGTCCGCCAGTTCCTTACCCTTGGCTACCTCCTTGCCTTAGGCGCCTGCGTGGCCGTCGATGAGCCCGGAGATGGCCGCGACGACTGCGCGACCTGCATCGGTGGGCGGGCGGACGGCTTTGGGATCGAAGAGGGCAGCTGCGACGCCCAGGTTGTGCTTCAAGTCGCCAACAGTGCCTCCCAGGTCACGTTGGATATCGACGCATCGCTCAACGTTCGCGCCGCGGACGGAATCGTCGCCGCACGCCCCTTCGATTCGCTCCGGGCGCTCGACGACGTGCCCTACGTTGGCCCGGCAGCGATTCGAAACCTCCTGGACTACGGCTTGGCTCAGGGCATCGCCTGTGAAGACGTTGCGGGGGAGTGCCGGCGTTCGATGATCGACTCGACGTTCGCCGCCCCCATCACGGGACGAGATGCCGTCGTCGTCGGCGACCACGCCTACTTGGTCGGAAACCAGAGACTGGCAGCCGTATCGCTTCAAGGCGACGAAAGCACGACGTTGAACAGCATTGAGCTTTCATCAAGCTCAGACCACGTCACGACGGACGGGACGCTTCTGTTCATGCTGGGCCGCTCTCACCTCGCGATCTCCCACCCCGCGGATGGCATTCCGCGGCTCCTTGGTCACCTCGACCTGGAAGACGGGCGCGGGGTGTCGGTGCTTGGGGACTCGAAGCTGCTCGTTCGAACGGACGACGCCATCCTGGTCGTGGACTACTCGGAATCCGATTTCCCCTTTGTGCAGAGCACGCACGCAATGCCAGGCCACGGCACCCACATTCTCGTAGACGGCTCCTACGCGTACGCACTCGACAGCGTGAACGGTATTCGAGTCATTGACGTTTCCGACCCCGGCGCCCTTGAAGCCGTGGGCGCCATCGAACTGCCCGAAACAATTCGCGATCGCACCTACGGTCTCGCGCTCCATAGGGGAACCCTTTTTGTCGCCGGCTACGAGTTCGAATCGCGCTACTTCCATTGGGGCCAAGAGGTGTACTACGCGCATGAAGTGCACACCTTTGAGCTCGACGGGGTAAGCGCGGAGCCGGGTGTGGTGCACCGGTTCACGGTCCCTCGCGGCCGCTCTCGCGCGCACCTCGACCGTGTCGGAGACAACGTATGGATTTCCGTCGAACGCTCGGGACGCTTGCTTCGCTTCGACGCCCGTCGTCCAAGCGAGTCCCCGGAGGAGCTGGCCGGCAACGACATGCGTCCCATCGCCGCCTACGACGGCCGAGTCGTGGCGCACAAGGGAAGCACGCTGGCGCTCCTCGATCCGTGGTCCGGCATGTACGCAACGCAGCCGCTCCCCGACGGCACACGCGCGGCCACCTTTATGCACTACGAAAACGGGCTGCTCATCGCCGGCGGTACGCGGGTACGCGTCTACGACGTCGCCGACCCACAGTCCCCGCGGCTGCTCTCGGAGTTTGGCGAATCCCGCCACGTGCAGGCGCTGCACGCACAGGGCCACCGCGTCTACGTGATGTACCACACGCACACAGCGGTGGTGTCGATTGCCGACCCCACGAATCCGGTCGAGCTCAGCCGAATCGACACGCGTATTCCGCCAAATCGGGCGCGGCCTTCAAATGGACTGCTGGGCGACGGTACACGCCTCTACGTCAGCGACGAAGGGCGACTCAGGGTCTTCGACCTCAGCGATCCCTCCGAGCCCCTCGAAATCGAAACGCCCATGACCGGTCTTGGAGCCGTGAACAGCGTTGCCGCATCCAACGGACATCTCGCCATTGGGCGGCACGGCTACTACATGGACACGGGGAATACGGAGATCTGGAAACTCGATGGGCCGGGTGAGCCGTTTGTCGTCGCGACGGTCCCAGGCGCGTGGGTCCGGGGCCTTTGGCGACGGTCGGCTGGCCACCACAACGGCCCATCGGATGCGCGTGTTCGACGTGTCCAGGCCCGCCAGTCCCGAAGAGCTTCACGCGTCCGACCGGTTTGATGAGACGGAAGCGGGTCCGGTCGTCATCGAGGGCGGATACGCGTACCACCTGCGCGAGAATCGGCGGATCGACGTGGTTGATCTCACCAACGACGCGAACTCGATTCCCCCGATCTCACTCGAGGTGAACGACTACTCGCAGTCCCTTCTCTATGCGGACGGTGCGCTCCTCGTGTCCGCGGAGTATGGCTTCGAAGCCGTAACGCTTTGCCGCTAGGCACACCGCGCGCGGAGGTGCGAACCCACAGACAGCGACGGCGTGCCGTGCTAGCACTTCGCCATGGAAACGGAATCGCTCGTCGTTGATCTCGAAGCGCTTTCTGCGGGCCCGGACCGCCCCGCGTATGCGGCGTCGATGGACGCCCTGCGCCTCGGCTTCGGCACCTACGGCCTTGTCTACATTCGCAACCACGGCGTCGACATGGCGCGCCTCCAGCGCCTCTATGCCGCATGGGTTGAGCTGACGAATCGTCCCGAAGCGGAGAAGAAGGCGTGGGCCCGACCGGAGGTTTGGTACCAGCGCGGGTGGACCCCGCCGAACACGGAGCAGGCCGTCGTCGCCGGCGGTCAGCCGGACTTCAAGGAGTGCTACTTCGCCGCGCCGATGGACCTGGACACGCGCGTGAAGCGCATGTTCCCAGAGATCTACGCGGAGAACTCCTGGCCCAAAGGCGCCGGCGACTTTGAGGGCGACTACATGGCCCTCGGCAAGCGCGTGCATCAAGTCGGCATGGCGATCCTCGAAGGCTGCGCCGTCGCCCTCGACCTTCCCAAGGAGATCTTTGCCGAAGGAACTGCGGGGGGTCCGCACGTGACGCGCTTGCTTCGCTACCTGCCGCTCGACGAGAGCGAGGTCGGCACGGACATCCTTTGGGGCGAAGAGCACACGGACTTCAACCTGCTGACGCTTCTGCCAGGCGGGCAGTTTCAAGACCCGGAGAGCAACGCATGTGAGCGACCCGATCCGACGAGCGGCCTGTACCTGCGCACGCGCGCGAGCGAAGAACATCCGCAGGGCAAGAAGGTGCACGGCAAGCCGCCGAAGGGCTGCATCGTCGCCCAGGTCGGGCAGCAGCTCGAAATCCTGACGGGCGGCACGTACCAAGCAACTCCGCACATCATCACGCCGCCGGGCCAGGTGGGCTACACGCGCAC
>JBCCRV010000071.1:0-16857 GCA_039201085.1 Myxococcota bacterium
CACAACTGCGTCGAGCGGTCGATCCCTAACGCTCGAGAAAGCGGATCGCTTCTCTAGCGCACATCCAAAAATCGCCGTGGGCAGGTTTCCGCCAGCTCACGCGTCAGCCATCCGCTCGCCTCGAAAATGCTCGGCATTTACTTCGGTTCGAGGACGCCAAATTCCGTGCAACCCGACCACAAACCTGGCCACGGCGATTTTTGGGATGAGCGCTAGCTCACGAAGGTGAGCCACTCTTCGGGACAGTCGCCGCGCACGGCGGCGAAGTAGCGCGACTGAACGCGCTCTGTGATCGGACCGCGGCTGCCGTTGCCGATGATGCGGTCATCGACCTCGCGTACGGGCGTGACTTCCGCCGCTGTGCCCACCATGAACACCTCGTCGGCGATGTAGAGTTCGTCCCGTCCGATCAGACGCTCGCGCACTTCCAGTCCCATGCCGCGCATCAAGCGCAGCACCGTGCTTCGCGTGATGCCGCCCAAAATCGACGAGCCAAGAGGCGCGGTGGAGACGACGCCGTCGCGCACGACGAAGATGTTCTCACCGCTGGCCTCGCAGACGTAGCCTTGAGGGTCTAGTAGGATCGCTTCGTCGTAGCCGGCCTGCAGCACCTCGCGCTTCGCAAGGATCGAGTTCACGTAGTGCCCGACGATCTTGCCCTTGGCCATGAGCTGGTTGACGCCCGCCCGGCTGAACGAGCTGATTTTCGCACGGATGCCCTTTTCAATGCCCTCTTCGCCGAGGTAGGCGCCCCATTTCCAAGCGACGATGGCGAGGCGCGTCTTGTTGGTGCGCGCGCCTAGGCCCATGGCGCCGTCGCCCATGAACGCGAGCGGGCGGAGGTAGCACGACTTCAGGCCGCTGGCGCGCGCCGTGTCGATGCACCCCTGCACGACCTGCTCGGGTGTGAACTCCATCGGCATCATGCAGATGCGCGCCGAATCGAAAAGCCGGCGTACGTGCTCATCAAGGCGAAAAACTGCGGAGCGGCCGTCGCTCGTTTCGTACGCCCGAATGCCTTCGAAGACGCCCACGCCGTAGTGCAGCGTGTGCGTCAGGATGTGAACGTTTGCCTCATCCCAAGGGATGAGTTCGCCATCCATCCAAATCTTCTCGAGCTTGTCCACCATGACGACG
Source organism: Myxococcota bacterium (assembly GCA_039201085.1). Lineage (GTDB taxonomy): Bacteria > Myxococcota_A > Polyangia > Polyangiales > Houyiibacteriaceae > JBCCRV01. Next base: position 1,138 of record JBCCRV010000071.1, read on the forward strand.
GCATAGCCGCTTCATCGGCCCTCGATCAAGGGCGACGATCGATCACGCCCTCAGGGGAGGGCTTGAAGCTCGTCAAGGGCTTCGCGTCCGGCGGGCTCGGCTTCTAGCGCGCGCGCGTAGGCATCCCGTGCCAGTCTGAACTCGCCTTCGTCCCGAAGGGCGCGTGCGAGCTGCAGGTGCGCGACGTACATCTTCGGCATACGCGTGGCCGCATCGCGCAGCTCGTCGAGGGCGCGCTGGCGTTCGGTCTGTGAGCTCGCTGCGTCGTAGCGGGCGGCGCCGAGGTAGATCAAAAACTCGCCTTCGTTGGGCGCGAGACGCGTAGCCTTTTCCAGGAGTGAAAGCGCTTCGCGCGCACGGCGGGCGGCCAGCGCCTTTCGGCCCTGCCGATAAAGCCGCTCCGCTTGAAGCACGCGGGAGACGCGATCGTCGAGTTCGTCGCTGTTGCTTTCGCGTTTTGGCAGCGGCGGTGGCAGCTTCGACGGAAGCGACGCCGGCGAGGCGCGCAGCGCCAGGGCGGCGCGCGGCAGGCGCGTGAGGACCTCCAGCACGCCCCGCTGCACGTCGGAGGGAAGGGCGGGCTCATCGAGCAGCGGGCGAAATTGGTTCTCAATTTGAGCGACCCGCTCGTCAAGGGCGTCGCTCCCTCGCTCCACCTGAAGGGCCTCGCTGTAGCGACCTTCGCGGAGCAAGCGCTCGAGCCGGCGGACCTCCGCGTGAATGAGATCGATCGAATCGTCCGTATCGCCCTTGACGGACTGGGCCGCCGCTCCGCGAAAGGCGACGATACCGAGCGCGTTCGCAGCGAAAAGCACGCGGGCCGCTTCGAGTCGCGTTGGCTGCCCCGAGTCGACGAGCGTTTCCAAGGTCATCGTTCCGTCGATGGCCGCGAAGAGGGCCGCGGCGTCGTCACCCAGGCTGGCGCGAAAGTCCAAGCTTCGCCGGGCGGTGGGCACGACGTAGCGGTCAAAGTTCGGTCGGAGCAGGTCGAGTAGGCGTTCCCCGTCGACCCGTTCACGCAGTCCACGCAGCATCAGGAGGGGCAAGGGATGTTCAAGGGAAACGGTCGTCGGCGGCGCGCCCAAGTCTTCGGAAAAGGAAAAGCGCCCTTCGGTCCAGCCAAAGAGGTCGAGCAGCTTTTCGAGCTGCTCCGTTTCAAGTCCCTCCCGAAGGCCTGCGGGTTCGAGGGCTCCCATCGCGATGAGAATGCCGCCCTGCTTGCCGTCGCCGGCCTGCACGCGCCGAATGCTTTCGTGCAGTGTGGGCTCATCGATTTTGCCATCGCGCAGAAGAATCTGACCGAGGCACTCCTCTTCAAGGTTGGATTGAATGTAGATCGGCATGCCCGCGCGCACGAAGACAATCTTCTTCGCGCCGTCCCGATCGCGGCTCTGGCGTGGGTCTTGTTCGTTCTCAACGAGAAGTGCGCCCGTGGCGCGCTGCTCGGAAAGTCGCGCAAGCACGATCGGAAAGGCGGTTTCGTCGAGCGCTCCCGCTAAACGCGCCGAGTGCTCCACACCGGCGGCGGCCTCCTCGACGTAGAGCGCTTCGACGACGGAGGGCGGCTTCTTGTCTGTCGCTGGGTCTTGCATCGTATCCGGTGCGGCCGGAGGCGGACCAAAACGGCGGGGACCTGGGTCCTCCACTTCCTTCGTGATGGCGGAGTTCTGACCCGACACTTGCGTCGTGAGGCTCTGCGCAACGGCAACGGTTTCGTGCTCAAGGAAGTTTGCGACGTCCAACTTCAACGCGATGGACGAAAGGGCGCGCGCCATCGTGCCGATCAACACCGTGGCAATCGCTGTCCCGCCTGGCGCCCAGCGAATCGATTCGATGGTGGCGGCTCCGTCGCGCCCGGGTAGGTCGAGCTGAACGACGAGCCCATCGTAAGTCTCGGTGATGAAGCGGTCGATGGCGAGCTCGCCACTCCCGACGGGATGGGCCGAGTAGCCGTGCTCTTCGAGGGCGGTGCACAGCGCTTTACGTCGTGGACCGTCGCGCATCGCGATGAGGATGCGTGCCTTCATGAGCCCGTGCTCCAGGGAGGGCGCGTACCCACGGCGCCGAACGTTGCCTCGAAGAGTGCGCGTACGCGTTGGGCATGGTCCTTCCACGCGCGCTCCATGACACTCGCGGCGCGCACTTCATCCCGGGCTTGAAGGCCGACCAGGCGGGCGATGGCGTCGGCCCCGGGCCCGCCGAAACGAACGCGCGGATCGCCTTTGGGATCGAGGAAGCGGCGCGCGTGTGCGGCGTCGCGAAAAAAGCGGCGGGATCGTCGAAGGTGCGCCGTGTCGTCGCCGCCCAGCAGCGACCCTAGCCGAACCAGAACTTCGTCGGTGTGACGCGGACGTTCGGCGTCTTTGGGCCCTTCCTTCATCTGGGTGTACTGGGCGAGAAACTCGATGTCGACGAGGGTACCGAAACCCACCTTGGGATGGTATCGGTCCCTACGTTCTTCGCCGATTTCTTCCTCCATTCGGCGGCGAAGCGTGCGCAATCTCTCAGCGCTGGGCAGGCTTCCGCTGAAGGCACATTCGGTGGTCAGCGCCTCGCAACGCTGGCCGAAGGCCGTGTCCGTTGCCGCCACGACGCGCGAGCGCACGAGGGCCAGCCGTTCCCAGCCTTCGGCTCGCTGCGCGTGGTAACGCTCAAAGCCCGCCAGCGAGCTCACCAGCGTACCCTGCTGCCCGCTCGGCCGGAGCCGTGTGTCGACGGTGTAGCCCGGACCTTCGCGGTCGGGCCGCGTTAGCGCGCGCGTCAGGCGCACGGCGGTCTTCGCCGCGAGCTCCTGGTCGCCTTCGTACAGGAAGACCAAATCGAGGTCGCCGCCGAAGCCGAGTTCTTCGCTGCCCAGCTTGCCGAGGGCCACCACGGCGAAGGGCCCGCGTGCGTGCACCCGCAGCGCCGCTTGAAGCTGCGCTTCGGCCAGGGACGTCAGCAGGCGGCTGGCGCCATCAAGGTCGTATTGGCCGCCGGCGTGGGCCAGCGCGAGGGCGAGGGTCCATCGGCGCCGCCGTTCGCGAAGAAACGGCACCAGGGCTTCTTCGTTCGCGCCCTGATGGTCAGCGAGGATGGCGTGGCGGTCTGGGCGTTCGGCGGCGAGCAGCATGCCGAGTGAATCGGGAAAGCCCACGAGCGCCTGGCCCAGACTGGGGCTTGCGCCGAGCAGCCCGATGAGCCGGCGGCGAAGCCGCGGCTGCCGCGTCAGCATGCGTCCGTACGCCGCACCGCCGCGCTGAAGAAAGGCCGTCAGGCTGCGAAGGGCAAGGTCCGGATCGGCGGAGCCCTTCACCTCATCCATGAGGCACTCGGCGAGGCTCGGAAGCAGCCTGAGGCCCCGGCCGCCAAGCGGGAGGTCGGGATGGCGGCGCCAGCGTGCAAGATGGGATGCGGCTTCGTCCGCGTCGCGCACGCCCAGCGTGTTCTTGAGTGTCTCGGCACTCGGTGCTTCGCCCCGCGCGAGCTTCTCCACCAGCGTGGCGGAATGCGTGCGGGCTTCCGTCGCGTCGCGCAGGCTTGCGAAGAGCGTGGACACGTCCGCCTGGTGGTCGCGCAGCGAGCGCTCGAAGGCGTCGAGCGATTCAAACCCGAGCGAGTGGGCGAAGAGCGGGTCTTCCGGATACTCGTGGGTTTGAAAGCCGCGCGAGAGTTGAAGTCGATGTTCGACGCGCCGCAGAAGCACCCAGGCCTGCTCCAGCTGGGCGCGCTCGCGGTGCTGAATCAGACCGCTCGCCTCGAGTCGCCGGGCCGCTTCCAGCGTGCCGGCGACGCGTAGTTCGGGGTAAAGCCCGCCCCAGACGAGCTGCAGCGTCTGCACGAAGAACTCGGCCTCGCGAATGCCGCCGACGCCGAGCTTGACGTCGCGCGATACGTCGCGCGCGAGCTCCGCCCGCGATTGCTGAACCATCTGCCGCATCGTGGTCGCGATTCCGGGATCGGCGCGGCGCGGAAACACAAAAGGGTCAAGCGTGCGAAGGAGCGCCCCGCCCAGCGCCCGATCGCCCGCGACGGGCCGAGCTCGAAGCCACACGGCGCGCTCCCAAGGACGGCCAAAGGCCTCGTAGTAGCGCTCCGCGCTGAGCAGCGAGCCCGCGAGCGCTCCCTGCGAGCCTTCGGGCCGAAGGCGCAGGTCGACGCGAAACACAAACCCGTCGCCGGTCACGTCCGCGATCAGGCGGGTGAGCCGGCGGGCCATGTCCGTAAAGAAGCGGTGGGGGGTCTCGTCGCCCGCTTGGCCCTCGTCCGTTCCGTAGAAATAGCAAACGTCGATGTCGCTGCCGGGGTTGAGTTCGCCTCCGCCCAGCTTGCCCATGCCCATCACGACGAATGGAATCGGCCGTCCTTCGTGGTCTAGCGCGTCGCCGAAGCGCGCGGCGCTCTGCGCCCGCGCCTCGACGGCGGCGCGCTGAAGGGCTGCGCCCGCGAATTCCGAGAGCTCGCGACTCGTCTGCTGAACGTCCGCGTGGCGCCCGAACTCGCGGGCGGCCAGTCGGAGGAGCGTTCGCTGTTTGATGTGGCGCAGCGCCGCGCCCAAAGCGTCGGGTTTCACGGCGGCAAGCTCGGCGTCGAAGTGGCGGCGCGGCACGGACGTTTCCAAGGGTTGTGCCAGGGCCTCATCGGCCAGCTGAGGCCTGGCCTGCAGGAGCGGCACGAGGGCGGGCGCGTGCGAACGCAGCGCCTCCAAGAGGTCTTCGCTCATGTCCGCGATGTCCCCAAACGGCGCTGCTGCCATAACGCGGCGCCAGGCCGCGATTTTCCGTCACGGCCGTGGCGTTGACGGGCTCCCGCCCATGGAGTACGGACCCCGGCCGGGGCCGACCGCGCCCACACCCTCACCCGACCGTCCACCGTGATTCCATCGCTCTCGTACCTAGTAGGCTGCCTCGCCTCGTTCAGCTTCTGGCTCTTCCAGCCGCCGCCTGCGGCGGGCGGAGGCGGAGGCGGAGGCGGGTCCGCGGATGCGGCAGCAGCGCCCGTGGGCTGCGCCGGGGGCGGGGCCATGACGTGGGGGTACATCGCGGCCATGATCGCCATTTTCTGGTTTTTGATCATTTCTCCGCAGCGAAAGCAGCAAAAAGCCCACGAGGACCTTATGGCAGGTCTCAAGAAAGGCGACGTCGTGCGCACGACGGGCGGTCTTCGCGGCGAAGTGCTGAGCCTCGATGAGCGAACGGCGACCCTCAAGATCGCCGAGAAAACCAAAATTAACGTGCTTCGCGCCAACATCGCGGGGCTCGAAGGCGACCCAGCTGCCGATAAGAGCTAGGAACGGGATTTCATGGATCGACAGTTTTACTTACGCTTGAGCACGGTCTTTGTCGCCATTGTGGCGGCGGTCCTTGCCCTCTGGCCGAGCCTCGAATCGATCAACGAAGACTGGGCCGCGCCCGAGTGGGTGCGCGAGGTTTTCCCCGGTCGCATCAGCCCCGGTTTGGACATTCAAGGTGGCCTTCGGCTGATGTATGAGGTCGAGGTCGACGAATACATCCGCGACCGGCGCGACCGCTACTCGGAGCAGATGGTCCGTGAGCTCGGCGTGCTTCTCGGCGTCTACGACGACGACGAGCTCGACGCCGTCTCGCGCGAGCAGATCGCGGCCGTCGGTGAAAAGGTGACCGTGCAGCGCGTGGGCCGTCGCGACGTTCGCCTCGTCTTTTCCAGTGCCGAAGACAAGGCCAACTTCAGCAACGAGTGGCTTCGCGAAAAGTTCGCGGACCTGCGCCGCGCGAGCGACAACGGCAACACGATCAACCTAACGATGCGTGAGGACCGGCTCGAAGAGCTGCGGGAGCGCGCGGTGAACCAGGCCGTACGCACCATCAGCGACCGCGTCGACGCCCTTGGCATCAAGGAAGCGACGGTCATTGGCCGTGAGTCCGACATCATCGTCGAGGTTCCCGGCGCGGGCGAAGAAGAGTTCGACACGATTCGCGACATCATCGCCCGCACGGCGCGCCTCGAGTTCAAGGTGCTCGACGACGAAGCGCGTTTTCTCGCGGAGATCGATCAGGAGCAGCTTACGGCAGCCGACATTCAGCGCAGCTCCGAAGGCGTGTCCGCCGGCGAACAGCGTCCGAACGTGGAGTCCGTATACCTCTACACGAGCTCGCCGCCCTGCGGCATCGAAGAGGAAGGGTGCATCTCCGCGCGCCAGCGCCTCAAGAGCTTCATCGAGACCCTCGACGTGCCCGACGATCACCAGGTCGTGATTTCGCGCATGGACGTTGCTGGCTACACGGAGCGTGCGCGGGAGCAGTTCGGCATCGAGGACGGTGACGACGCCTGGCGCACCTACTACGTCTTTCGAACGACGGACGTCACCGGTGAGGACGTGGACTCCGCCGCCGTTGGCTTCGACGAAAACAACCAGGCCGTCGTCAACATTCAGTTCAACGCGTCCGGGGCTTCCGAGTTCGAGGACATGACGGGCCGCAACGTGAAGCGGCGCATGGCCATCATTCTCGACGACGTCGCCGAGTCCGCGCCGGTGATTCAAACACGCATCGGTGGCGGTCGGTGCCAGATCACGCTGGGGAACACAGCAAACTACGATGAGACCCTGGAAGAAGCGCGCAGCCTCGTCGTCGTGCTCGAAGCCGGTGCGCTTCCCGCGCCCCTTCGTCCGGGCAACGAACAGCTCATCGGTCCAACGCTCGGCCGTGACTCGGTGCAAAAGGGCGCCAAGGGCGCCGTCGTCGGGGTGCTCCTCGTGCTCGTCTTCATGGCCGTCTACTACCAAGTCGCCGGCGTCATCGCCGACGTGATGGTGCTTTTGAACTTGCTCTTCCTCCTCGCCATCATGGCGGCCTTTGAGGCCACCCTTACGCTGCCCGGCGTCGCTGCCATCGCCCTGACGGTGGGTATGGCGGTGGACGCCAACGTGCTCATAACCGAGCGCATACGCGAGGAGCTTCGCCAAGGTAAATCGACGCGCTCTGCCGTCGATCAAGGCTTTCGCCGCGCCTTCTGGTCCGTCTTCGACAGCCAGCTTACGACCTTCATCGCCGGCGTCGTTCTCTTCCAATACGGCACGGGTCCGATCAAGGGCTTTGCCGTCATGTTGATGATCGGCATCGTCACATCTCTCTTCACCGGAATCTTCTGTTCCAAGGTCTTCTTCGACTGGGTTGTTCGCGGCCTCAAGGTCGAACGCCTTCGGGTCGGCTGAGGCCTGGCTTCTTCGGAACTAGCTTTCTTCGGAAATCGATCATGGAACTCGTCAATCCCAACGTCACCATCGACTTCATGAGCTTGAGGAAGTACGTCGTCGGCGTCTCTTTCTTCTTGGTCTTTGCGTCCTTCGTCAGCCTCTTTGTCCCCGGTCCGAACTACGGCATCGACTTCGCCGGCGGCACGGAGCTTCAGCTCGCCTTTGGCGGTGATATCGACTCCGGCGAGATTCGCCAGACCCTCGAGCGCCTCGGCTACGACGGCTCGGACGTGGTCAGCGTCGAGGGCGCCGAAAACACCTACATGATTCGCGTGCGCGCCGTCTCGGCCCTTCCGGAAGAGAAGGCCGACGCGCTCGAAGCCGCCGTCACCGCCGCCGTGGGCGAAGACAACCTGCGCGAGCTTCGCATCTCTCCCGGTGGCGATAAGATCACCCTCCGGCTCGGAACCGCCACCGATGAGGCGGCCCTTCGCAGCGCCATCGAAGGCGCCGACGTTCAGGTGCGTGGCGAGATCAATCTGCTTCCGGGCAGCGACGACGTGCGCATGGAGATTCAGCTCGTCGGCGTGTCCGACGAACTCGTGAGCCAGCTTCAGGAAGAGCTCGGCGAGCGCGGCCCGGGCGATCCTGAACGTGCCGAGTGGGTCGGTCCAAAGGCCGGCGAGCAGCTACGCGACGCGGCGATCAAGTCGCTCCTCTACGCCATCGCCTTCATCATGGTGTACGTCGCCTTCCGCTTTGACCTGCGCTTCGCGCCGGGTGGCGTCATCGCGATGTTCCACGATGCGATGATCACCCTGGGCATCTACGTGCTCGTGCAGAAGGAGGTGAACCTGACTACGGTCGCGGCCCTTCTGACTATATTGGGCTATTCGATCAACGATACGATCGTGGTCTATGACCGGATTCGCGAGAACATGAGCCGCTACCGTGATCTCTCGCTGCGGGAGATCATCAACCGTTCCACGAGCCAGATGCTCTCGCGTACCATCGTGACCTCGACGACGACGCTCCTTTCGGTGACGGCTTTCTTCATCTGGGGTACGCCAGTCATCAAGGACATCGCCTTTGCCCTCTTCTGCGGCATTCTCATCGGTACCTACTCCTCGATCTACGTCGCGGCGCCGATCACCGAGTTCATGGACCGCCGTTTCTTCCAACAACAGGCATAAACGCTTCGCGTTTCTGCCTTGGGAGCTTGGGCGGACGCATGGAAGAAAAAGGGGACGACGCGCTGAGCGTCGTCCCCTTTTCCTGTGCGCAGACCAGACGCCGCTTGGATCCAGGAGTCATTCATTCTCCGCGTCGATTGTGCCTCGGAGGAAGGTGCGGCAGCGGCCCGTTAGCAGGACGCGATCGTCGCGAACTTCCAGTTCGAGTTCGCCGCCGCGTTTCGACGCCTGGTAGGCGCGCAGCGTCTCCTTGCCGAGGCGAACGGTCCAATAGGGCGCCAGCACGCAGTGGGCCGAGCCGGTGACGGGATCTTCCGGTACGCCGACGCGTGGCGCGAAGAAGCGGGAAACGCAATCGTAGCTGGCGCCCGGCGCCGTCACGATCACGCCCCTTGTATCCACGTCCATGAGCGCCCGCATGTCCGGCGTTAGGGCGCGCAGGGCCGCCTCATCCTCGAGGACCACCAGGCTGTCAAAACGGCTTCGGAAGAACCCGGCGTCCGCGCCGACTCCGAGCGCCGCCGCAAGACTGCTCGGCGCGTCCGCGGCCTCCGGCACGAGCGCCGGCAGGTCGATGCGGATCCGCTCGCCGCCGGCGCGGGCCTCAAGCCATCCACTGCGCGTTTGAAAGCGCAGCACGTCGTCTTCGCTTCCTTCTTCGTGCCAAAGGGCATGGGCCGTGGCCAAGGTTGCGTGGCCGCAGAGATCCACTTCGGCCGTCGGCGTGAACCAACGAAGGCGCAGGCCTTCGGGCTCGCGCACGACGAAGGCCGTTTCTGAAAGCGCCATTTCCATGGCCACGCTTTGCATCCATGCGTCCGTGGGCCATGCCTCGAGCAGGCAAACGCCCGCCGGGTTGCCCGAGAAGGGACCGGTCGTGAACGCGTCAATTTGGTAAACGGGAAGACTCATCGAACACTCTTTAGGTACGGCGGCCTCGTTCCATCAAGCGCTTCAAAGTCGGCACGCGCGCGAAACGGAGCGCCCGGTGTCTTCGTCGTTTCGAACCTTGAGCATAAGGAGCTGCGCGAGCCGTGCGTCGTCACGTTTTCGTGGTCGCTTTTCGCGCGTCTGCGCGGAGGGTCTTGTCGCTTTCATGACGCTTTCAAGGCCGGGAATAGGGCGCTTCGGCGATGCCGTTGCGGCGGCATGAAAACACTCCACTTCGTTTCGATCTTCGTCCTGCTTTTGGCGCTGCACGCAGGCTGCGGCTCCGCGGCGAGCGCACCGGAATCGGAAGTGCCCACGCTTGCCAGCATCGCCGAGGCCGAAACAGCCCGCTTGATGGAAGCAGGCGCCAGGCGCGTTGACCTTTTGGTGTTGGACCTGCGCGGCGGCGAAGCGATCGCGCAGGCGCATCACGGCCCCCGTGGCCCCGTGCCCCTTGCCAGCACGATCAAACCGCTCACCCTGGCCGCCGCCCTACGCGCGGGCTTTGACGCCAACGCCGTCCTCAGCGGCGAAGGGGGCCGCTGGGACGTACCGGGCGGGGCCCTAGAGGACTGGCGTCCGGTCGAATCGATGAGCGTCGCCGATGCGATCGCCCACTCGTCGAACATCGGCGTGGCGAAGGTCGCCGAAGCCGTCGGCGTGTCGGAGGTCGTTTCCTCCCTAGGGCAGCTCGGCCTCGGTGAATCGCTCACGGAGGCCGACTGGGTAGAGCGTGGTCTTCACCTCGCCAGCCACGGTTTTGACGGCGAGCCCCTCGCGTTGGCCCAAGCCTATGCGCGCGTACTGCGCGGCCGCTGGCTACCACCGGAAGAGACGGACCTGCTGAAGGCCATGCTCGAAGGCGCCGTCGAGCGCGGCACCGGCGACGCGGCCCAAATCGAGGGGCTTGCCGTGGGCGGCAAGACGGGTACGGCGCGCATCGAAGACGGCATTGGCGCGTGGTTCATCGGCGCGGTTCCGATGCACGATCCGGAACTGCTCATCGCCGTCTACGCCGAAGTCGACGAAGGCAACGGCGGCAGCGTCGCCGCGCCCGCGTTCCGCCGCGTCGTGCTCCAGGCTTGCGACGCTGGTCTACTGCAGGGTTGCTCTACAAGCTCACTCTGAGCGGCAACCGATGGGCGTGGTGACCACTCCTATGACGCGGCTTAGGGGAACTGTTCCAATCATGGGGTTAGTGCTGTCGTTCGAGCGGTCGCGATGATCGCCTCGCAGGAAGAGGTGACCCGTGGGGACCGTGTATGTCTCAGTTCGATCAAGAAAGTGTGCACCGTCCATCGTCTTGAAGGACACGGATCCAACTTGTGACGCGTAGCAGACGTCCTCAGGTTCCCGTTGCGGCAACCCTCGTGGGCATTCGGTGGGTTCTCCCACAGTTTCCACGCCGTTCCGCGTGAGCGAACGGCCGTTGAGCACGAGCACATCGCCCCCCACTCCAACGATACGCTTCAGAATGTGCACCTCGTCTAGCGGGTTCTGAACAACGATCAGGTCGCCGAGCTGAGGCGCGATCGACGAGTCGGCAAACACCCGATCGCCGGCGCACAACGTCGGTTCCATTGCGGGTCCCTCGATCGTGTAGGCAGACATGTTTGCCAGTATGGGCGCTCCTGCACATGAAGCGGTGAGCGCGTCCGAGCAGGTGCACGCAGCGATGGGCAGCCAGGCGACGAGGTAGACGAGGACGGGGGATCTCACCAACACTTCCGCGGAGTACCACGACGCGGTGGAATTCGCGTGTCGGACCGGCGATCGCCTCGGGGCTGACCATCTCGCCACGAAACCGGCCTTCGCCGCTGCCGAAGGGCGCGAGGCGTGCGTTTGCGATCGACGGCTTCAAGCAGCTCCCGTAGGGTGGCGGCGTGTTGAACGCCGACCCCGCGCAGCGCCCGTACCGCGTACGTCGCTGTGACCCGATGCGGGCCGCCGAGCTGGGGCGCGCATGGGGGGTGGGATCGGCCGCCGCGCAGGTCATGCTGCTTCGCGGCGTGCAGGAGTCCGACGCCGCCGACTACCTCGACCCGCGCCTCCAGCGCATGACCTCGCCGGAAGGAATGGCCGACCGGGACAAGGCCGCCGAGCGTCTTGCGGAGGCGTGCCGGCGTGGAGAGACCGTGTCGATCTTTGGCGACTATGACGTCGACGGCACGACGAGCGCCGCGATTCTCGCGGACATGCTCGAGCACCTGGGCGCGAAGGTGCACGCCTTCGTCGCCAACCGTTTTCAGGGGGGGTACGGCTTTAGTTCGCCCGCCCTGCAGCGCTGCCTCGCCGTCAAGCCGGACCTCATCGTCACCTGCGACTGCGGCAGTTCCGATCACGGGCGCATTCGCGATGCGAAGGCTGCGGGGGTGGAGGTCATCGTTGTGGACCATCATCTCGTGCCGGCGGAGCCGCTGCCCGCCTTCGCGTTTCTCAACCCCCATCGGCCCGATTGCGGCTTTCCCTATAAGGGCCTCTGCAGCGCCGGCCTGGCTCTTTCGATCGGCGCCGCCGTTCGCACCAAGCTCGGCGCCAAGCTCGACATTCGCCAGTGGCTCGACCTGGTTGCCCTGGGCACGGTGGCGGATGTGGCGCCCCTCGATGGCGACAACCGCCGGCTGGTTCGCGCGGGTTTGCGGTTGCTGACGAGTCCGCACGCTCGTCCCGGCGTGCAGGCCCTTCGAGAAAAGGCGTGGCTAAAGCCGGGAATGCCGATCGGCGCCAACGAGATCGCCTTTCGACTCGCGCCGCGCTTGAACGCCGCGGGCCGCCTGGGCGACCCGACGGTCACGCTCCAGCTTCTTCGTGCGCGCACCCTCGAAGAGGCTCGCCACCACGCCGCCACGATCGAAAACCTGAATGGCGAGCGAAAGGACATCAGCCGGCAAACGACGGAAGAAGCCTACGAGCAGGTGGAAGCGCGCTACGGGAAACAGCCGAACCACGGCGTCGTTGTGTCCTCGAAGAGCTGGCATCGCGGCGTTGTCGGCATCACGGCGGCGCGCATCGTCGACCGTTACGACGTGCCCGCGGTGGTGATCGCCGTCGACGAGTACGGCCACGGCAGCGGACGTACGCCGGAGGGCATCGACCTCTACGCGGCCATGAAGGCTTGTGAGGAGCAGTTCCTGCGCTTTGGTGGCCATCAGGCAGCGGCTGGCGTCACCATTGACCCCGCCAACATCGATGCCTTCGCCGAGCGCTTTGCGCAGGCGTCGCCCAGGCCTGAAGCCGGCCAATCGCCGCCCCTCGCGGACGTTGAGATCGGCGGGACCATAAAGATGCCCAGCCTCGAAGACCTCATGCGCCTTGAGCCCCTGGGGGAGGGGAACGAGCAGCCGGTTTTTGCGCTCAAAGACGCCCGCGTGCTTGAAGCCCGCGACCTCTCCGACGGGCAGCACCTCAAGCTGCGCCTTCAGGTCGGCCAAAGCGTGGTTTCAGCCTTCGGCCCAAACATGGGTCACCGCGTCGAAGAGCTCGGCGAGCGCATCACGGCCCTTGGAACGCTTCGGCCCGATCTCTTTCGCGGCCATGGAACGCTGGAGCTTTCGCTCCAGCACGTCTTTGCGAACCCCTGAGCGGTCGATTGCGCCGTCGATGAACCTTGGGGCGTGCCAAGGCAACGCATAGACCAGACCGCCGGTTGCCCCGCTCTCGGCGGCCGTGTAGGCTCGCGCCGGGAGGCTCCTTTTGCGCCGTTATACTCACCTTTTTGCTGCACTTATCGCTGTTTCTTCGATTCTTTCGGCGGCCCCCGCGTCTGCCCAGGATGCGGGCGCGCAGGTGGACTCGTCCCCCAAGGGCCTGATCGGCTTGGGCTTGATCGGCGCGGAGCTGGGTCTGGTGATTCCCGCCGCCGCGGGGCTGGACGATACGTGGGCCCTCGTGACCTTTCCGATCGTCGGTGCGACGGGTGGCGCCATCGCCGGTCATTTTCTGATCGACAACAACGACCAGACCGAGGTGGGCGTCGCGATGCTGGTGAGCGGATTGGCCCTCGTGGTTCCGGCGCTCGTGCTGACGCTTTCGCTCACGGCGTACGACCCGGACGACGACGAAGACATGTCCGAAGCGCCGACCTTGGGCGACGAAGAAGTGGCGCCCGAAGACGAAGACGGAACGGTCACCGAACCACCCGCGGATGTGGAGACCGAAAGCGCTGCGCGCAGCCGAGCGCGCCAGGTGGCCCGCGCCGGGTCCGGGCTGCTCCGCGTGGGCGAAGCGGGCTGGATGGTCGGCGTGCCTGGCCTTTCGCTGGTGCCCACCTACACGCCCCAAGAGCTCAGCCTCTTCGGTGGCGATCAGTCGAACGAGCTTCGACTGTCGCTCTTCAGCGGCGCGTTCTGAGCCCGCTCGCCGCGTCGCTCCAGCGTGAGCTTCGCCGCAGCGCGGAGCGCCGTGCCCTCTACCCGGAGGGCACGCCGCTGCTGCTTGCCGTTTCGGGGGGCGGCGACAGCATGGCGATGCTCCACCTGCTGGCTTCAAGCGGTACGAGTCCGCTGCGCGTTCTCACGGTCGATCATGGCCTAAGGCCGGAAGCGGCGGACGAAGCGCGCCTCGTAGAAACGGCCTGCGAAGGGCTGGGCGTGTCCTTTCGCTCCGTTCGCCTCGACGGACTATCGGGCGTCAACGTCATGGGCGAAGCCCGGAAAGCCCGCTACGCCGCTTTGCGGACGCACCGGCGTGACGGCGAGCTGATCGCGACGGCGCATACGCAGGATGACCAGGCGGAAACGCTGCTCGATCGGCTCTCGCGGGGCGCGGGCCTTCGGGGCTTGGCGGGTATTGCGCCGCGCCGGGAGGACGGGATTGTCCGGCCCTTAATCGACGTGCGCCGAGCCGATCTTCGGGCTTTCCTGGACGAAGCAGGCATTCGATACGTCAATGACCCCACGAACGTCGACGCACGGTTTAAGCGAACCCGCATTCGCGACCTTCTTGCACAGGAGGATGAGGGCCTCGTGCGCCACTTGGCCGAGCTCGCGGACGAGGCCCGGCAAGCCATCGACGAGCTACGTCCGGAGCCGACGGCAGACCTTGCGGCGCTGCGCGCTTTGAGCCCGCTCCGCCGGCGCTACGCCCTTCGCGCGATCGTGCCCGGCGGCGTCAGTCTTCGCCGCCCCCACCTTGAGGACCTGGACGCTCTGGTGCTGCGAGGCCAGGGCGAAGTTCTCCTGGGTGGTGGCCTTGGGGCGGTGGTCGAAGATGGAACGCTGACCTTCGTGAGCGGGCGTCGAGGACGTTCTGATTGAGACCGCGTGCGCCACGACGCGGGCCGCCCGTACGGTGCGGTCACGGAAACAACGAAAAATGTTGGGGTTTCGCCCTGGCGCCAAACTCCGCGCTGCCGCTGCGCGGCAACTACACGCGATGGAAACCCGTCTCATTTGAGCCACTTATGTCAACAAGCAGACGAAAATCAGACAGCTTGGCTCACATCTCTTTGCCACGGAACGCAGGCGGAGTTTGGCACCAGTCACCTAGACATGCTTTTCGTGGCGGTTAGGCTGCCTTGCATTGTCCATTTGTCGCCCCAGGTTCATGCTCTGAGGTGAGGGGGAGCGCTCCCCCGCCCATCGACGAAAGCTCATAGTGAAGTCCACCCACAAAACTCTCCTGCTCTGGGTCCTGCTCGGTCTGATGATGTTCGCCATCTATCAGCTGCTGCCGCACGATGAATCGGCGCAGAGCGTTGCCTTCAGTGACTTCGTCACGGACGTGCAAGAGAACCGCGTTTCGCGCGTGACGATCACCCCGCGCGAAGCCTCCGCCCAGTTCGATTACCAGGTCCAGGGCGAGGGTGATTCGATGGTGAGCAAGCGTACCGTCGGCGTCACGACGGACCGCGTTGACGCGCTACTCGCCGAGTCCGGTGTCCAGGTAACGTACGTTCCCGAGGACGACGACGGTTACCTCGCATCGATTCTCACGGTGTGGCTGCCGATGATCTTCCTGCTCGTGATCTTCTTCTTCTTCATGCGGCAGATTCAAGCGTCGGGCGGAAAGGCGATGAGCTTCGGCAAATCGCGCGCGCGCCTGCTCAATGAATCGCAGAACAAAGTCACCTTTGCGGACGTCGCGGGCATCGACGAAGCGAAGGACGACTGCGAAGAGATCATCGCGTTCCTCAAGGATCCGAAAAAGTTTCAGCGCCTCGGCGGACGTATCCCGAAAGGTGTACTGCTCATGGGCGCGCCTGGCACGGGCAAGACCCTCTTGGCGCGCGCCATCGCGGGTGAAGCGGGCGTGCCCTTCTTCAGCATCAGCGGCAGCGACTTCGTCGAGATGTTCGTCGGCGTGGGTGCGTCACGCGTTCGCGACCTCTTCGAACAGGGCAAGAAGCACGCGCCCTGCATCATCTTCATCGACGAGATCGACGCCGTCGGTCGCCACCGTGGCAGCGGCATGGGCGGCGGTCACGACGAGCGTGAGCAGACGCTC
>JBCCRV010000072.1:0-16799 GCA_039201085.1 Myxococcota bacterium
ACTGGCGCTCAACCTCGTCAGCGCCTTTCCCACGACGAGCCAACTCGACAGCCACTACCTCACGCCGGCCCTCGTACCCCTTTGTGCCGCGGCCATCGTGGGTGCCGGACGCATGAAGCACGCGCGCGCGGCGCTCCTCGGGGCCGTGGTGCTCGCGTTCGTCTTCGCGGGCTTTCAAGACGTCGCTGCGCTCATGCCGGACGCGCAGACGGAAAGCGGCCGGGCCGCCATTGGCGCGATCCCGGACGGCACGTCGGTCCAAGCGCCAGACCGCTTGCTTCCGCACCTGGCGGCACGGCCGCGCCTTCATCGCAGCCCTCCGTGGAGCGGCGAAGGCTACGACACGGGCGACGACTTCATCGTCTTCGACGCGTCCCACCGCGAGCGGTATGCCGGACGCGAAGTGCTTCTTCGTACCACCGAAGAACCGCGCCTACGCAATCTGCTCAACGACCCGGCCTTCGGCCTCGTCGGTACGTTCGGCGAGCTCTTTGTCTTTGAGCGCGGCGCCCCATCGCCTGCTCCGAGCGAAAGCGCACGCGGAGGCGTCGGTGCACCGCTTACCGAATGCCTAAACCTGCTCGGCGCGGAGGCCGACGGCGAGGACGTGGTGCTGCACCTGCTTGCGCGCCAACCCTGCCCAGCGGATCTCGCCCTTCGGCTGGCCGGTCCAGAACTTCGGCGTGTCGATCTCATGGCCGACGGCCAGCTGGGCCTCAGCCGTCTGCAACGGGGCCAGCGCTTCCATTCGCGTCACCGAAACGTCGCCCTCGACGGCCTTTCGGTGCGCGCCCTGCGCTCCAGCGGCGCGCCGCCAAACGCGGGCGACGGATGGGTGCTGGTGCGCGGCGACCAATCGAACTGAGCGTGGCAATCGCCGCCTGTTGGTCGTGCCATGCACGGCATGTCGGTGAAAACCGGCAGTGATCGGAAGCTCGGCGACAAAACTCTGAAAAAATACGTGGTACGGGCGTTGCTTTTCGTCCGCGTATGAAAACGCTCGCCTCCCTCGCGCTCCTTCTTTTGATCGCGTGCAATGACGGCTCGAACGCCAGCCCGGACATGCTGCCCATGCTCGACGCTGGCCTGATGGACTCGGCGGCGCGCGCCGCGCCGGACGCAGCGCCAGCTCGCGACCTCGGCGCGGACGGGGCACCGCAAGACGCACCCATCGACGGTGGCGGTAGCGCGACGGACGGCGGCGCAAGAGACGGAGGCGCAACGGACGGAGGCGCAACGGACGGAGGCGCAACGGACGGAGGCGCAACGGATGGAGGCGCAACGGATGGAGGCGCAACGGACGGAGGCTCAACGGACGGAGGCTCAACGGACGGAGGCGCAACGGACGGCGGCGCCGTGGACGGGGGCGTGCCCGATATTGGCCCGCCTCGGCCGACGCGCTACCGGGGCGTACCCGAACGACCGATGGCGCGCTTCGAAACGCCCGCCACGGGCCTGCCCGTCGGTACCACCCGCTGCAACGGCACGCCCGACGCGCCCGCGTTCATCGTGGGCGAAGGCCAAGACGGTCCCGAGACGCGGATCGACCGGTGGATTATCGAGGGCAGCCACTGCATCGTCGCCAACGTCAACCTTCGCGGCCGCATCGTGTACCGAGGCACCGGCAACTTTGAGGTGCGCGACAGCCAAGTGCACCACAGCACGGGCAACGGCATTCAGCTCAGCGGCGAAAGCACCGCCGTCGTTCGCAGCTACGTACACCACCACACGGGCAACAACCGCCTCGGTGTGCTCGCCGTATGCGGCAGTCGCAACGTCTGGGTGGGCGAAAACCGGCTCGACACGAACGGCGATGACGGCTTTCAGTCGGGCCACGCCTGCGGCGACGGCAATCGCTCGGACCTGATCTACTTCTACGGCAACAGCTGCCGGAACAACCGCGAGAACTGCGTCGACACCAAATGGGTCAACCGCATCGTGATCTCCGGAAACGAGATGTACGACCACCGGCCGGCCGAAGACGACGCCCGCTACACCTTCGACGACGGCACCATGGGCGGTCCCTACACCTCCGGAAGCGACGGACCCGCCGTGGTGATCGGCGCCGATGGGGGCACGAACACCGTATTCTTTTTCAACAACATCTACGACAACAACCATAAATGCGTGCGCGTCGAAGAGGCGGGGGACGTGTGGTCGAGCGACGAAGTCTGCCTGAACTCGAACGGGGGCGACGGCGGCTACGTATTCGACAAGCGCGGCCACACGCGCCTCTTCAACTCCACCTTCGACGGCGTCGCCTACATGCTAACCACCACTTGGCGTGACACGATCGAGGTGAGCGTCGGCGGCTACACGTTGCTCGGCGGAACCGAGTACCGCCGTGGACGCTCCGGCACGGTTCGCGACTTCGGCGAAGCCGAAGTCAACGAAGCGGATCTTGAAAGCGCCTTCGTCGACGCGATGGGCTTCACTCCGTGAGCGGGCCGTAGAGATCGGGCCGTCGGTCCCGGAAGAAGCCCCAACCAGCGCGGGCACGGCGAAGGGCGTCTCGATCAAAGGGGTGAACGATCACGCCTTCGTCTTCTTCGCCGAACTCCGCAACGAGGGCCCCTTCGCCGTCCGTGATGAAGCTGGAACCGTAAAAGCTGATCGCCCCCTCGGTGCCGATGCGGTTGCTTGCGACGACGGGCATGGCGTTGCACGCCGAGTGCCCTTGCATGGCCCGGCGCCAGGGATCGCGCGTCTGTTGTTCCGGCGCCGCAGGCTCGCTGCCGATCGCCGTGGGGTAGAGAAGAAACTCGGCGCCCATCAGCGCCATCGCGCGTGCGCACTCGGGAAACCACTGGTCCCAGCAAATGCCCGCGCCAACGCAGCCGTAGCGCGTTTGCCACACGCGAAAGCCCGTGTCGCCGGGGTTGAAGTAGAACTTCCCTTCGTAGCCGGGGCCGTCGGGAATGTGGCTCTTTCGATAGACGCCAAGCCGGCGTCCGTCCGCGTCGAAGACGGCGAGGCTGTTGTAATGGCGCGGGCCTGCGCGCTCGAAGAAGGACACGGGAAGCACCACCTGCAGCTCGGCGGCGAGCGCCGCGAACTTCGCCAAGGTCGGGTGCCCGTCCGCCTCGCGTGCAAGATCAAAGTGCGCTTCGGACTCATCCTGGCAAAAGTACGGACCTTCAAGAAGCTCCGGCGTCACCACGATCTGCGCGCCTGCTGCCGCCGCTTCGCGCACGAACGCGATCACGGCGTTCACGTTTTCGTGCACGCTTCCGCCAAGGCGGCACTGCACGACACCAAGGGTGGTGGTATTCACAGCGCCGGTTCCTGCTGCGTCATGCAGTGAAAGGCGCCTCCCCCTTCGATGAGGGAACGGGCCGAAAGAGGGCGTATGCGGCGCGCCGGGTAGAGCGCCGCCAGATTCGACGCTGCCTCCTGATCGTGGTGCGCCCCGTATTGGGGAACGATGATCTGATCGTTGGCCAGGTAGTAGTTAAGGTAGCTCGCGGCGACGAGCTCGCCGCGCGGCGCCACGGCGCCGGGCGAGGGAATCGTGTGCACCCGAAGCGGGCGCCCCTTGGCATCCACAAAGCTTCGCAGCTGCTCTTCGACAGCCAGCAACACGGCGCCGTTGGGATCGCCTGGGCCCGCGCGCATGCACACGACTTCGCCTGGGGCGACGAAGCGCGCGAGCGTATCCACATGCCCGTCCGTGTGGTCCGCCGCGAGCTGGCCCTCGAGCACGAGCACCGTATCGACGGCGAAGGCCGCGCTCAAGCGCGCCTTTACTTCCGCGTCCGAGAGGGCCTTGCCGTTGCGGTTGGCGAGGCCCACGCACCTCGTCGTCAAAAGCGTGCCGTCGCCGTCGAACTCGAGCGCGCCGCCTTCGAGCACAAAGGGATGGGCCACGCGCTCGGCGCCGCTCACGCGAACGACAGCGCCCGCGACGTCCTGGTCGCCGGCCATCGCAAACTTGCCGCCCCAGCCGTTGAAGTCGAAGACGTGGGCCTGCAGGCCGCCGTGGCCAACACCAAAAACCGGTGCCGTGTCGCGTGTCCATACGTCGCCATAGGGCAGCGCGTGGTGGTTTACGTAGAGCGTGTTCCAAAGACTGGAAGGCGGGCGCTGGCAGAGCAGCTCCACGTTTTCCGTTTCGGCGATGGCCGTCACCAGCGCGTCGAACTCACGCTGCGCACCCATCAAGTCCGGCCACTCGTCTTCGAGATGCGGATAGGCCATCCAACACGCGCGATGGGGCGCCCACTCAGGGGGGACGTACCGTTCGAGCGCGGGGCTCATGGGCCCTAGACAGCGATGCGCGGACGGCAGACGGCGCCCACGAGCCGACCGGAAGCGCTTGGCTGGGCGATCTCTTCGAGGGCGATACGCGTCGATTCGGGCAGGCGCTCGAGCCAGCGGTCCTTTCGCACCGTCAGCAGAACCGGACGGTCGAGCTCGGTGCGCTCGTCGATGATCGTCGGCTGGTCGTCGAAGGGATCGTAGCCAAGCGCGTCGATGTCTGGATCGATCGAATCGGTGTGCAAAAAGACGCGACGGGTCGGGACAGAAGGCAGGGGCAAGGGCTCACGACTGCGTTCGGTCGGGTGCACGCCGCTTGGCTCGCGGCATTGTTCAAGCAGCTCCTTGGGCGCTACGGAGCAGCGCGTCACTTCTTCCCTGGCAGGCATGGCGGGGAGTAGAGCATGGAACGTGCCATCCAGGTGCCACTCCGTGTCCCAAACTGAACGTACCAAAGCAAGGCTTTTTGCCGACCTTGATAACATTACGGCAGATATTTTCCGCGCCAGGTGGAAGGTCCAGACGCCACTGGCTGGGCGAGTACGCACGATCGAGGCCCGATCGACGGACCCCGTGACCGCCGAAGGCACCGCGCCTAGGTCCCGGCCGTGGAGTCCCTCGATGCCCTCTACGAGCGCATGCTCGGCCTGCTGCATCGCGCCGTCGTCGACCGAAAGAGCCCGTTTCGCACGCCGGTGGTGTGCACGACGAGCGACGCGGGCGCACATGGACGGGTGATGGTGCTTCGCGCCCTGCGAGGCTTGCGCGAGGTGCCCACGCTCGTGTTCCACACGGACGCGCGAACGCCGAAGACATCGCAGCTCACCCGCGACGCGGAGGTGGTGTTTTGGGATTCGCGCAAACGCATTCAGGTGCGCGCACGCGGATCGGCGGCGCTGGTTCATCCCGAAGCGCCACCAGACCTTCCCGGCGAAGGCCGCGACTACCGCACCCTCGTCGCGCCGGGCACGCCCGCCGAATCGCCCGACGCGAAGCTCGGCGAGGCCGTGCACTTCGTCGAGCTGCACCTAACGCTGCGCTCGCTGGAGTGGCTCGCCCTCCGCCGCGAAGGCCACCGACGCGCCCGCTTTGATGCGACGACGCGCGTGGGCGAGTGGCTGGTGCCGTAGGCGGAATGCCCATGCCCCTCTTTCCACAGCACGAGCCACAGTTTCGAGCCGGGAGTTACCCCACGTCTCCGGTCCGTACCAAACGCAGGCCGCAGAACGCCGTGCGCAGCGGCGAGAGGGCACGGGCAAGGGCAAGGGCAAGGGCACGGCGCGGGCAAAGGCACGACGGCGATCAGTCGTCGCCGGGCAGGACTTCGAGCATGGCGCGGGGAATGACCTCGCCGGCAAAGGCGTGGCGCTTTTCGCCGATGTCGAAGCTAAGCACGACGCGCCCGGCGCTTCCCGTCAGGCACACGTAGTCCGCCGCATCGCCCTCGGGCACGTCTTCGCCGGCGCGGCTTAGCTGCACCTCGGCGCGCCGCTCGAGGTGATGGCGAATGCCCTTGCGAACCAGCTCCGCCGGCACGGCGCCGTCCGCGAGCTCGATCGCTTCGACATACGCGATGCGTTCGGCCCGCGCGTCGAGCTGGGCAACCCATGGCGAACCAGGCGCGTGAAAGAGGCGAACGACAAAGCGTCCTTCTTCGTTCGCTTCAAGCATGCCGCCGAGCCAGGCTTCGTCGGCACCGTGCAGGATCACATCGCCGACCTTAAGGCCGCGCGGTCCGCTCGGCGCTGGCGCGCTTTCCGCTTCGGGCGGCGGCGTGCGCCGGTCGCGCAGCGTTCGCAGTGCGTAGGCGACGGCAGCGGCGGTGGCGGCGAGGGCGGCGGCGGTTCCGATCATGCGAAGGCCTCCGCGAACGCCCGGGCCGCCGCTTCCGGGTCGTCGGCGCCGCAGAGCGCCGAGATCGCCGCAACGAGCGTTGCGCCGGCTTCGACGGCGAGGGGCGCGCGCTCCGCCGTCAGCCCCCCGATCGCCACCACCGGACAGCTGCTTTCGGCGCACGCCGCACGCAATCCTTCGAGGCCCACAACGGGGTCCGGGTTTTCCTTGCTCGCCGTCGCGAAGACGGGCCCAAAGCCAATGAGGTCGGCGCCGCGCGCCGCCCGCACCTGGTCCAAATCGTGGGTGGAAAGGCCCACGGGCCCAGAAAACACCCGCCGCGCATCAGCCACGGGCAGATCGTCCTGGCCTAGGTGCAGCCCCGTCGCTTCGGCGAGACGGGCCAGATCGGCCCGGTCGTTCATCACAAAGGGCACATCCGCTGCCCTGCACTTCTGGGCCAGCGCCCGGCCGAGGGCCAGCTGCTCCCGGTCGCCGCCATCCTTCCAACGAAGCTGCAGGACCGCCGCTCCGCCGCGAAGGAGTCCGTCCGCGGTGCGCACCGGGTCGTGCTTGCAGCACGTCGGATCCACGATTGCATAAAGGCCGCGCCAACGAAGCATGACCGAGGCTCTAGCACCGGCAGAGGCCGCAGCCCACGGCTTGGTCACCTCGCCGCTTCAAAAAGCCAACTTCGCCGCCGTTGAGCCCACCATGGCCACCCTTTTTATCGGCGACCCGCCGGCCGAGCGCAGCGCACGGTGGGCGCGCGACGCGGAGCGGGCAGGATGCGAGTCCACCCACGTGCGAACGGAGCGGGCAGGCCGGGCGACGCTCGCCGAGAGCGTGCGTGAAGGGGTGATTCCCCGGGCCGTGTTCATCGAGCAGAGTCAAGACGTGGCCGGCTTCGTCGCGTGGATGCGGGGTCAAGGCGCGCTCTTCAACGTGCCCATCATCGCGGTCGTTCCCGCCGCGGCGGAGCAGCGCTTCGTCTCTGCGCATCGCGCGGGGGCCGACGACGCGATCGTCGATGCAGACGACGGCGGCATCACCCGACGTTTGGCCAACCTCGCCGAGTTCGACCCTGCCGCCCGACCGGAAACGCGGGACGCCTGCGTGATCGTCGGACCCGAAAGCCGCCGCCGCATCGTCGGTCGCATCATGCGCCAAGCGGGCTTCGAACTTCGCTTCGCCCAAGACGATGACGAGGTCCGCAGGCAGGCAGAGGGCGCCACGATGATCATCGCCGAGGGCGTAGAAGACGCGGCTTGGCTTCGCTCGGCGGAACGCCCGTCCACGATTCTGCTTGTGGACGACGAGCGACTCAGCGCGCTTCGCGGGTGCTATGAGCGCTGCAGCGTCGGCGACCGCCTCGCGCCGCCCGACCACCTGCTCTTTCAGACGAACGAACTGCTCCGACCCGACGTCAGCAACGTTCGTGCGTCGAAGCGCGTGCTGCACAGCGCGCTCTGCACCTTCCGTCCTTCGGGCACCCTCGAGCCCGCGTATGGGCTCACGTACAACTTTTCCCGCGAGGGCCTCTACGTACGCACGCTCGATCCGCCGGCCCGCGGCCAGAGCCTCTGGCTTGAGCTGCGTCCGCCCTTTCAGCGCGACGCCGTGCATCTTCGGGGCGAGGTCGTCTGGGCGACCGGTCCCACCCGCCCGGGCGGCACGACACCGCCGGGCTTTGGACTTCGCCTGCTCGAAGAAGCCTGCCCCCCCTGTGACCTCAAGGTCTTTCGCGCCGGCTACGAGGAGCTCGTCGAGAGCGAGTCGCGGGCGCTGCCGCGCGTCGCGTAGCTCGCGTCTGAGCAAACCCATAGGTGCTATCCGCGTGTTTCACGCCGGTCGAGCACGCCCCCGATGCACGCCGACGCAGGAGAGCGCGACACAGCGACGTTCGCGCGCGCCCCGGAGGGCGCCGCCACAGCGACGGGCCGGCTCATTCCGGTAGGGATTCAAGGATCGAAGGTCGGCCCGCTGTCGTGCCCTTGATCGGGTTTCCTTCTTCGTCCTCTTCCCAGCAATCCCCACCGCCACACGTACGTGAGTCGACCCTTTCGCCGAAGAGCGGGCGCAGGGCAACGAGCGCCGTCACGCCAAACGCGGCCGCGAGGATGACCGGTCGCTTCCTCAAAACTGCGTCAGCCCCTTCGGGTGCAAGCGGCTGATCGTGGGCTCCGAAAGGGTCGTGTCTTCGAGTCGGTATTCGATTCGCCGACCTTCGCGAATGCTCGTGCAGATGCCGTCGTCCAGGAGCGTGCGAAGGGTGTTTTGCACCGTGCGCGCCGACACGCCGAGGGCGACGGCGATCTCCTGCGCCGAGGCGCGCCCGGCGTTTCGCGCCAAATGGCGAAGCACGAGCGTTTCCTGTTCAAACTCGATGCGCGGGTCCGGCAGAAGCACGTCTTGCCCCACGTGAAGGGCGTCGCCCTCGTCGAGGCTCAGCCCCTCGGGCATCGCTTTGCGCACGCGGTGCAAGAGCACGCGCAGCGTGCCGCCGTGGCGGTCGGGCAGGTACGGAAAGCCGTACACACGTTGAAAGAGTTCGCCGCGCGAAAGGCCCGGCTCCGCCGCCAGGTGCGCGATCGTCGTGAAGGTGCGCGCCTGACTCAGGTTGAAGCTCGCCGGCTGGGCCACATTCAGCAGCGGCGCGCCGAGGGCGATGAGCCGGCGTGCAGGCCGGTCCGGACGCACCCACAGGAGCACGGGACTCGATTCGCCCTCCGGACCGATGTCGGGCACGCAGAGGCCTACGATCTCTTTTGGACAGCGCGCTTTG
Source organism: Myxococcota bacterium (assembly GCA_039201085.1). Lineage (GTDB taxonomy): Bacteria > Myxococcota_A > Polyangia > Polyangiales > Houyiibacteriaceae > JBCCRV01. The sequence goes on from JBCCRV010000072.1 coordinate 8,876, forward strand.
GTTCCGTCGAGCCAGCCTGCGGGGCTCGCGTGGGGCGAACGCTCCGGATCGAGGCTTTCGGCAAGCACGCCAAGCTCATGGCGAACCCACCAAGGCACCTTGTTCGTTGCCCGCTGAATCGACTTGCGGTCGCCCTTCGCCGCAGCGTGGAGAAGTCCCTCCAGGCATGCATAGGGAGGAAAGCTGCCCGCCGCCGGATCGGGACGCGAAGGTTCGCCGCTCAACCATTGTTCGTAGCGAAGCCAGCCGCGCCAGGGCGGCGGCGCAACCTGGGCCACGCTGCTGAGAATGCGCATCGCAAGGTGCGGGCGGCCTTCAAGGCGGCGGCAGCGCGCCAGGACGAGGGACGAAAGCAGCTCGTAGAGCACGAGCCCTTCGGTGCGCGCCATACGCACGGCGCGTCGACCGCGGCCCACGGCTTCCTCCAGGTCGTCGTCGACGATGGCCTCGAGGGCCGCAAGGCAGGTGTGCTCGATGCGGCCCTGGGGCGAGGGATCCTTGCCGCCTTTCGGAACGCGCGGGCCACCCTGCCAGAGGCGCTGCCAGCGCCGGGCCAAGTCCGCCGCCGGTCCTTGGCCAAGGGCCCCAAGGCCGTCGGCGAGCGCGCCGAGCGCGTCGCCGTCGCCCCGCAGCACGCTTCGCAAGGCCAAAAAGCGCAGGGCGCCCGTCGCCTGCAGTTCGATCGAGCGCTGCACGTCCGGCGGCTTCCGAGACGTGACCAGGCAGAGCATCGCATCGATCGACGCCCGCTCCGCGGCGTTCGCGCTGCCCCAGGCGGCGACGAGCGGAGCGAAGTTCCCGTGATGGGCTTCTGCCCACGTGGACGCGTCGACGGGCATGCTCCACGAGTCTACCTGGAGCCAAGAAAGTTTTCAGGGCCGGCTATCTGACGCCCGAGTGCCGAGTGTAGTTGGCGGGCGAAAGCTGGATTGGCCCGGGCCAATCGCGTAGCGTAGGGCCATGGGCCGCGTCTTCGTCGTGCTAGCCGCACTCCTGATGCTGCCCCTGGAGTCGGCGGCGGCGGACTGCACGCGAAACGAACGAAGGCGCAGCCAGCAGCTAGTGCTTCAGGGCATCGAAGCGCGCGAGGGCGGCGACCTTCTCGAAGCCGTGCAGCGCATGCAGCGCGCGATGGACGTGTGCACGTGGGGACTGCCCGCCTTCGAGCTCGCGGCCACCTACGAGCAGATGGGGCGCACGCACGATGCGCTCACGATCTACGAAGACCTGCTCGACGGCGAACGCTACGGCCCGGTGGAGGGCGACGCAGAGCGGGTCACGCGGGAGGGCATTGAACGGGCGGGCCGGTCGGTGGCCCACGTCGCCGTGTCTTGGAACGACGTAAACGACTACGTTGTCGTACGCGTTGACGGCGAGGTGCAGGGCGAAACGGACCAGAGCTCGATTCGGCTGCGCGTGAATCCCGGCGCCCACGTGATTCGCGCGGAAAGCGAGGGGCGCACCGCCGTTGAGCAGCGGATTCGCGTGGCCGAAGGCGGGACCTCACGGCTCGAGCTCGTCTTTCCCGAACGAAGCCTTCTGGGCCGCGTCGTCATCGCAACGGAGGACGACGTACGCATCGACTTCGCGGGCCAAAGCGCCCGCGGGGAGATCGACCTCGAGCTGGAAGAAGGCGAATACACCGCCACCCTCATCGGCCCGCGCGGCCGTCGTACGCACGACGTGACCATCGTCGCGGGTGAGACGACGCGCTACGATCTCGCCGAACCGGGCGGTCGCCGCAACCTGCGCTGGCTGTGGATCGCCGGTGGCGTCGTCGTCCTGGGCGCCTTGACGGCCGCGACCGTCGTACTCACGCGCCCATCCGATCCCCCGGTCTTCCCAAACCCAACCTAAGCAAGCGCCAAGGCGCGAAGCTCCCCTTGCCCGTGACCTTGCCTTTACCCCTACCCTCGCTCGAACAAGGTCGCCAACGGCAGGCGACCTAAGCAAGCGCCAACGGCGCGAAGCTTCCCGCGCCTCGCGCTCCAAGGTCTCGCCCGACCCCGAACGCGTCTCACCGCCGCTCCCACAGGCGCGCACACTAGGGCTGAACCACGCACACGTCGGACCGTTTCACGCCACCGAAGAAAGGTCCGTAGCCCGCACGATCCGATACCATCGCTGCATGCGGTCCACCCTCTCACCCCGCCGACTCTGCCTTCTTCCACTCCTGGTCGGGGCCCTCGCCTGTGGCGACGACGCCGCTCCGGCAATGGACAGCTCGATATCGAACGACGCCCGCGCCCTAGGCGATGCAGCCGACGCGCGCGACGCGATCGCCGACGCCTCCGGGGCGGACGAAGCCCTCGCCGACCAGCGGGCGGACGACGCCGAAGCCGACAGCGGCGGCGAGCCCGACGCCGGCGAGCCCGGACGCGTCGAAGCGCTTGTGCTCACGGGCCATCTGGGCCGCCGCATGCTCAGCTGTGACCGCGGAGCAAGCTTCGTCTACGACATCTCCGTCGACGACGACGCTCGGTGCTGGAACATGGCGGGCGGCGAAGGCCCAGACTGCGACCATCACCCCACGTCGAATAACGGCGTGGCCTTCGGAAACGGCGCCTTCATCACAACGGCCGGTTGGGGCAGCGTCGAAGACGACGAGGGCGGGCTCTTCCTGTCCAACGGTTCGAGCGATTGGCGGCAGCGCGAGCCCGGTACGACCTTCAACGGCGTGTCCTTTGGAAACGGCGTCTTCGTCGCCAACGGAGGCGAAGCGCGCATCTCGCGCGATGGGGGCGAAAGCTGGACCGCCCAGCGGCTCGACTTCCGTCCCTCGCGTGGCGCCTACTTCTACGCGGGTCGCCACGTCTTGCTTCGGGACCAACCCGGCGAAGTGTGGATCAGCGAGGACGATGGCGACACGTTCGCGCAGCCCGAAGACGCCAGCGACTGCGCCTTTGAAGGCGGCATGGGCGGTGTAGGCGGAAACGATTCGCTGCTGATCTACTCGAACCGCGCCGACCGTGTGTGCGCCTCGACGGACGGCGGACGGACCTGGACCGGCGCCGATCTTCCAGAAAACCTCGCCAGCAACCTTGTCTTTGACGGCGAAGCCTTCCTCGCCGTTGGCCGCGACACGCGCTACCGAAGCGTGGACGGCCTTGAATGGGCCGAAGAGGCCAGCGACGTGCCTCGAGACCTGCGCCGCATCCGACGCTTCGACGACGGCACACTCATCGGCGTGGTGAACGCCTGGGGCGGCTTCTATGAGCGCTCGGGCCTCTACCTCAGCGAAGACGGTGGCCTCACTTGGACGGCAACGGCGGCGAGCGACGCACTGAACGGCCATCCGATTCGCGGCGCGGCGGTGGGAAGCGTCGACGCCTCGCTCTGCGAGTAGGCCGCGCTTCGAGACGGCACGCGCGTGTCGTTTCGCGGCGTGCGCAGAACGCAGCGCTGCCGGGCGATCCCCGCTATATTGCGCACTCGATGGCCACCTCTGCCTACATCCCGCTGTTCGAGCTGGCGAGCGGCGGCATGGGTTCGGTCACCCTCGGCGTTCGCATGAACCGCGGCTTCGAACGCCTTTACGCGATCAAGCGACTGCGGGGCGTCGCCGAAGAAGACACGGAAATCCAACGCATGTTCGTGGACGAAGCGCGCCTCGCAGGCCTGCTTCGTCACCCAAACGTCGTGAGCGTGCTCGACGTGGGCAGCGACGAGGACGGCCCCTTTCTCATCATGGAATGGATCGACGGCGTACCGCTCCACCGCTTCGTGCGCGTCGCCGCGGCCGAAGGTCCGATTCCGATCAGCCTCGCCTGCAAGATCATGAGCCAGGTGGCGCGCGGGCTTCACGCCGCCCACGAGCTGCGCGACCACTCGGGGCAACAGCTTCCCCTCGTGCACCGCGACGTCAGTCCCTCCAACATTCTCGTGGGCTTTGACGGCCTCGTTCGCGTCACGGACTTCGGCATCGCGAAGGCCCTCGGCGGTCAAAGCACCACGGGCCACGGCATTCTCAAAGGCAAGTTCGGCTACATGTCGCCGGAGCAGCTGCGCTTCGACGACATCGATCGGCGCTCCGATCTCTTCGCCTTTGGCGTGGTGCTCTTCGAAATGCTCTCGGCCCGCCGCCTTTACGGCACCAAGGGGGGCGTGCAGGAAGCCGCCCGCCGCATTCTGCGTGAACCGCCGCCGGGCATCGGCGAAGAGCGACGCGATGCGCCACCGGCGCTCGAAGAGCTGCTCTTCGAGCTGCTCGCGAAGACGCCGGATGCACGCCCAAGCACGGCCCGTGAAGTCAGCGACCGACTCGATGCGATCGAACGCGAACTGGACGACCCGATCGCCCTCGACGACTACGTGCACGATCGCTTCGACGAGAGCCGAAAGAAGATGTCGAGCCGCATCGCCCTGGCCCTTTCGCATGTGCAGTCGGAGGAAGTGTCGACGGGTCAGGTCGAGTCACTGCTCTCGGGCGAACTGACGCTACCCGAAGTCAAACCCTCCCAGCTTCCCAAGATCGCCCTCGTCGCCGCGGCAGCACTCTCGATGTTGGGCCTTGGCTGGTGGGGCGCATCACTGCGAACGCCGCAGCCGGAAACGCCACCGGTCGCGACGCCCGCGCCAGCGCCCGCCATTGGGCCCGTCGAAGCCCCCCCGGAAGCTGCCGAGCCCGCGGCCGTGACCGCTCCCGAAGATAACGAGGAGCCCATCGAGGCAACGCCGACCATGCGCCCGCGCCGCGCCCGGCGCGGCATGAGCTCACGCATGCGCCGCGCCAACCCACGCTCGGCGGCGATGAGTAAGATCGTCAACGGCTTCGGCGAGCCTGGCGACTGAAGGCCGATGGCGGACGATTCGAGGACCGGCGCGCCACCTCGACGGCGAACCGGCGCCGTCGTTGGATCTGCGGTCCGTCGCGACGATCGCTTTTGCGCTAAGCTAGCGCTCGATGCGGTGGCTCATGCTCCTAGTGCTGACGTTGGCGTGCGGCGAGCGCAGCTTTCCCGTCGGCGAGCCGCAGAATACAGTCTTCCTTCGGGTCGACAACGAAGATACGGACGCGATCTTCGTGAGCTACCGCGTTTGGGACGAGTCCTTCAACCTTGTCTCCGACGTGCTCATCGACCTCCGCGAGGAAAACGCCTTCCCCCGCGTGCTTTCCTTCTTTCCCGCTGACCTCGAAGATACGGAAGTCCAGTACCGAGGCGGACTGGTGGAGTTCGAAACCTGGAACGCCGACCTTTGCCCCCGCTCACGCACGCGGTTCGCCTTTCGCTACGGCGTGACGGAGGTGCGGAACACGCTCGTCATCCCCGAAGTGACGGGGCTCCCCGAATGCCGCGCGTACTTTATCGACGGCAATAGCGAAGAGGCCAGCGACGAAAACCCCTGCACCCAGCTTCGTCCCTGCCGTCAGGTCGAACCTGCGATTGAGCTCGCCGACGAGCGGGACGAGCGCTTCGTGATCCATCTCGCCGGAGGCGGCGTTTACGAGCCCATCGCGATCCTCTCACGCGGGCCTAGTCCCACCTGCGAAGGCGTCAGCTGCCGCCGGGACCGCCTGCTGAGCGACGGCCCCTTTCACAACATGATTCGCGCGTGGCCCGGCCAGAGCCTCGCCCTCGGCATGCCCCTAATACAGAGCGGCGTCGGCTGTCCTTGCGGCGTGGGCGAAAGCTGCGGACCGCGGCGCAACGGCAACGGCGAGATCGTCGGCGTGGCCTGCAACAACAACGACCAATGCATCGGCGGGCGCTGCGGCCGGCCCTCGTCGCTCGCCCTATGCTGCAACCTTAACGGCCTCGAAGAGTCCTCCGGCGGCTGCTGCCCGAACACCTTCGGGGCCAGCTTCATCGAGTTTGACGGCCTGCACCTCGACGGCGGCAAATGGACCGTCGAGATTCACGGCGGCCATCACGTCACCGTACGGCACTGCCGCATCGAAGACGGCGGCGGCGCCCAGGGACCCTCGGGCACGGCCCTTCCCACGGGCGGCATGCGGATTTTTGCCAACCGGGACATCCTCGTTGAGCACAACGTGGTCCTCAACTCGCGCGACACCGGCCTGAACAGCCCCGTGCCCGCCGCCGGCATTCTCGTGGATGGGCCGCGCCGCCAGGAAGGCGAAACGCAGGTCGAGCTCATCGCCAACCGCATCCTCAACAGCGAGCGCGCCGGCATTTTTGTGCGCTATCCGAGCGGCGGCGTGGTGATGGACGGCAATGCCGTGTGCCGAACGAACGTCGTCGACAGTTCCGACTCGACGGGCGGCTTCGGCGTGGAGCTCTCTGAGGGCGACGAAGCGGTCACGATTCGGCACGGCTTCCTGGGCCTCAACGGAAACGTCGACCTCATACGCCGCCCCGAATACGACGGTGAACTCACCATTGAAAACCTGACCGCGATCAGCCCAAGCGGCTCCACCCAGCGCATTTCGCGCGTGGAAAGCAGCTTCCTGCGAGGCGACGACGTGGACGGAAACAGCCAGATCAACCCCGATCCACCGCCCGATGCCTTCGGCTGCCTGCCTGGCAACGCGGATCCGTCCTTCGGCGTTTGCGACCGCTTTCCCTTCTGCACAAGCCGCTAGCCCGGAAAAGTCACCAGCCGACGCGCCCTCGCACATTTCCTGAACATCACAGCACTTCCGCTCATCGCTAAAATACAGTGTGTATTCGCGCTCTTCGCGAAAGCGCGAGTCCAGGACTTGCACGATCATCGCGCCGGCTGGTGACTTTTTCCGGGCTAGATAGACCTCAATCAAGCGACGAGCGTATTCAAGTTGGTGACTCGCGCCGGCAGAACAGGGCCCTCGTCGCCGTCTTGCGGCTCCTCGGATCCAGCCTCGATAGACGCCGGAAACGCGTGACGGCGGGACGAGCGAAATCGGCGTAACACCGCCACGCCGCCCGCAGCCATATCGTTCTTGCCATGGCGGCGGCCCGATTCTCTCTCCTTCTTTCGCTCCTGGCCGTTGGATGCACGGGCGATATCGGGGCGACGTCCAACGGCGCCGGTCCCGACGGTCCGGACCTCCGCGGTCGACGCGCGGACGGCGAGCCGCCCCCGCCGGTGGACGATAGCTTGGTCGTCGAGGCGGAATGCGACGATCGCTCCGAGGACACCTCGCTCAGCGCACTGCGGCGACTCTCCACCCCGGAATTGATGGCCAGCCTGCGCGCGCTCGTGCCCGAAGCCGCCGTCGAAGCGAACGAAGTTTGGCTCGCCGCCCTCCCGACGGAGGTCACGCGCCACTCACCCGGCGAGTTTGCCGCCGACTCCACGCAAGCCCGCGTGGACGCCACTGTCGAAGCCGTCATGCGCATCGCCGAGACGGTTGCGCAGGACGACGCGCATTTGGCCGCGATCGGACCGGCCTGCCTCCGCGACGCCCCCGACGCGGGCTGCGTTGCCGGCTTCGTGCGCGACTTCGCGCCGCGCGTGCTTCGCCGCCCCCTAAGCGACGAAGAGGTCGCCTTCTACGTGGAGAGCTTCGAAGCGGACGAGGGCATCACGGACGAGCGTCAGCGCGTCGAGGTGCTGCTCGCCACGCTCCTGACCTCCCCCGAGTTCACGCACCACGTGCCCGTCGTTCAGGACGGCCGCCTAGACCGCTACGCGCTGGCCGCCCGCCTGAGCTTCTCGGTCACCGGCGCGGGCCCCGACGACGCGCTCATGAGCGCCGCCGGCGCCGGCGAGCTGGACAGCGTCGAAGGACGCGAAACGCACGCACGCCGGCTGCTCGAAGGCCCCGCCGGCCGCCGCTTCGTACGCGACCTATTCGAACGATGGCTTGGCATGCACGGCGAGGCGTCGCCGGAAAAGGCGGCCGATGCGGCGGGCGTCGGCGCCGACGGAAAAGACGGGGCGTTGCGGCGCCCCCGAAAACTACCACCCCGGTGGCCAGGGCGAAGAATAAAACGCCAACTTTCAAATTAAAACGCGAACCGCCAGGACTCTCCCCCCGGGG
>JBCCRV010000073.1:0-16747 GCA_039201085.1 Myxococcota bacterium
CGGCACGAGCGGATAGCCCATCCCGGGAAACGGCGGCATCTCTCCCCGGTAGAGCAGGCGTTCGGTACCAGAGCTGATCCCTGTCCAGAGCACTTCTACGAGGGCGTCGGACTCGGACGCAGCGAACACGGGCAGCTCCCGCGGGCGCAGATCACCCGGGGCCTCGAGCACAATTGCGAGAGACTTCATCAGTGTCAGGCTATTTGGACACAGCTATATGTCAAGCAAGATGTACGAACGGTCGATTTTGTGATCGGCCTGGCACGAAAATGCTTGTATTTCCTACAATTTCGGCAACTGTCGTCATTGCGACTTGACATCAAAGATGTCTGAAGGGACCTTTTACGGGCTTATGAGCGCCATTGACACCGATCGGGAAGTGCGGGCCGCCCGCCTCGACGCCGCGCTCCTGCAGGCGCTTTCGACGCAAAATACCCCGCCTAAGCTGGTCGAAGCACTTCACTACTCGGTCTTTCCGGGGGGAGCCCGCATTCGCCCAAACCTCTGCTTGGCTGTGGCGCACGCGGACGGCTGTGATGCACCGGACCTCGCCTTAGGCGTGGCCTGCTCGCTCGAGCTTCTGCATTGCGCGTCGCTCGTGCACGACGACCTGCCATGCTTCGACGACGCGCTCCTTCGCCGCGGAAAGCCCTCCGTTCATCGGGTGTTTGGCGAGCCACTCGCGGTCCTGACCGGCGATGCGCTGATCATTTCCGCCTTCGAGTGTACGGCCAAGGCCGGCGTCCGTTATCCGAGTCGACTCTCCGCGATCGTGCAGCGTCTAGCGCAGGCCGTAGGCGCCAATGGCGGCCTCGTGGCTGGTCAGGCGTGGGAGAGCGAAGCGTCCGTCGACCTAAACGCGTACCACCAAGCCAAGACCGGTTCGCTCTTTGTGGCCGCGACCACCCTGGGCGCCCTCTGCGCAGGGCGTGATCCGGATGCGTGGTCCGTCGTCGGCCAACGCCTGGGGGCTGCGTATCAGGTCGCGGACGATCTGCTCGACGCGCACGCGAATGCGTCCGAGGGCAAATATGCGGGCCGCGATGCAGCGCTCGGACGACCCAACGCAGCCCTCGAGCTCGGTACGGCCGGTGCCCTTGAGCGCCTGCGTGGCCTCGTCGATGAGTCGGCATCGGCGGTGCCCGACTGCGAGGGCGCCGCGTCCCTTCGGTGGCAGATCCGGCAGATGGCCGAACGACTCGTGCCACCCAGCTTGCGCCGTTCAGCGGCTTGATCGGTTTGTGAACGGCTCGCCCATCGAAGCGTGCGCGCGGCGCGTGCGTAAAACGTAGGCTGAGACCCACGCTATGCTTCGTCGTCTGCGCAACCGAATCTACTCCGACCCTCGCTTTCAGCGCTGGGCATCAAGCTTTCCGCTTACCCGTCGCATCGCACGAAAGCACGCGAACGCGGTTTTCGATCTCACGGCGGGGTTTGTGTACTCGCGCGTCCTGGAAGCGTGCTTCAGCCTAAACCTGCTCGAACGCGTGCGCGATGAAGCGATGAGCGTCGCGGACCTCGCATCGGAACTCGATCTTCCGCTCGACGGTTGCGAGCGCTTGCTTGAAGCCGCCGCCGGCATCGAGCTCGTCGAACGCGACCGCTCCGGGCGCTACGGTCTCGGGTCTTTTGGCGCTTTGGTGCTGGGTCATCCGGGCTTGAAGGCGATGGTGCTTCACCATCGTTTGCTGCACCGCGACCTGCAGGATCCGGTGGCGCTTCTACGGCGCGAGCACAAGACCGAGCTGCGCGCTTTCTGGACCTACGCGGGATCGGAGGATGCGCTCATGCGCGAGGAGTACAGCGCGCTTATGAGCGACTCGCTTCGCATGCTGAGCGCGGACGTGCTGAGGGCGTTTCCAATGGATCGCTTTGAGCACGTGATGGACATCGGCGGTGGCGATGGAACGTTCCTGCGCGCCGTCGCTGAGCATGCGCCGCACGTCCGGTGCACGCTCTTCGACTTGCCCGAAGTGGCTGCGATGGCTCGCGAGCGTTCAGGCGACTCGATCGACGTCGTCGCTGGAAACCTCTTTGAAGATCCGCTGCCCACGGGCGCAGACTGCATCACGCTCGTGCGGGTTCTGCTCGATCATGGCGACGAGTCGGCGCGCGCCATACTCGTCGCGGCGCGAAAGGCCATCGCACCGGGTGGCACGGTGGTCGTGGCCGAACCGATGCGAAACACGGGCGCGCGTCGAATGACCGACACCTATTTCGGCGTGTACCTCTGGGCCATGGGTCAGGGCCAAACGCGCACGCCGCAAGCGGTGGCCGAGCTCCTACGCGATGCGGGGTTTCGTGCGCCGCGCGCCGTCCCTTCGCACCGCTCGCTTTCGTGTCACTTGGTCGTGGCGCGCGCGTAGCCTGGTCGGTCGCGTCGCCCCTTGGTCGCCAGGGCCATCGCGATCGGCAGTTTCGTTCGGTGTGCGTTTCGACGTGGATGCCCGCTTCCGCTATGCGGCCTCGACACGACCGCAGGGTTTGCCGCATGCGCTCCGAGAACGGAGTCTTGGCAAAACGCGGAAGCACCGCGCCCGCAGCGAGTGCGTTTGGCGCGATGCTTCTTCGGCGGCACTTTCGCCGACCCGCTCTCGCTAGCGTTGCTAGCCTTCGGCGGCTTCGGCCGCCGGGGCTTCGCCTGCCGGCTCGGCGGGTGCTTCCTCCGCCGGCGCTGCTTCGAGAGCAGCCCAGCTCAAGCAGTAGCCGTTCGGCTGAACGGGCCCGGTCATCACGTTGCATCCGCCGCAGTCGCCGTACTGATCGGCCACGAACTGCGCGCAGTTGGAGCACTTCTGCTCCTGGTTCGCCGTCTGCTCCACGTACTGCAGCGTGCGACGCATCGTTTGCGATTGGGCGTCGATCGCGCTCGAGCAACTTGGCCCGCCACCACCGCCGCCACCGGCGGCGGATCCGCCGCCGCCGCCGCCGGACTCTTCACCACCGCACCCGGCTCCTAAGAGCCCGAGCGCAACTCCACCTGCACCGATGACCTGTAAAGACCGTCGACGCGATACTTTTGTGTTCCTGTGTTCCATAACCGCAGACACTCGGGTCGCTAAGTGAAGGCGTCAAGACTTTCACAATGTTGACCTATCAGGCCTGTTTCATGGCCCAAATATGGCCTCTGGAGGGGCTCTAACGCCCATATGCGTACTGGATCGCATGAGCCGGATCGAGCGCTCGCATGGCTTATTCAAGACACGCCTGATAGCGTAGGACGGCCTACCAGTGGTGGGGTCGGGTAGGAATGAGCAAAAAGAAGACACCAGACGAAGGCTCGCCGGAGCTTTCCCATGCGCGCCTCGGTCGCGGACCGCCGACGGGCGACGAGGTTCGCGCACTGCTCATGACCTTGGAGCAGCAGGTCATTCCTCGTCTTATCGAGGCTCATCAGCCCACGCCCGGCTGCGTTGAACGGGTGCACGCAACGCCCCACGAGGTGGAGGAAATCGCCCGCTTGGCCGTTGCCCAAGCGGTGCGTCCGATCATCCTTCGGCTCTGCCGGATGGCTGAAGAAGGCCTGTCCTTTCGTTCGATCCTTCTTCAGGTCATCGCGCCCGCAGCGCAGTGGCTGGGCGAGTGCTGGCTCGACGATGCGTTGACCTTCACCGAGGTCACCGTGGGTTCGGGCGTGCTCGAACGTGTTGCCGTCGCGCTCGGCGAAGACTCGGAGCCGCCGCTTCGACACGGCGCGTTGATCGTGCTGACCGCGGCGCCGGGAGAGCAACACGCGCTTCCAATCCACCTCTTGGGCGAGCTGCTTCGCCACGAAGGTTGGGCGGTCTACGTGAACGCCCGCCTCTCGCCGCACGAACTCGCCAACCTGCTTGCACACGAGTACGTCGCTGCAGTGGGGATCACGTGCAAGGATCCGAAACACCTCCGGCACGTCGGCGCGATCATCGAAGATGCGCGTGAGGACAGCCTAAACCAACACATCGCCTTCTACCTGGGCGGCGACGATCGAATGGCGCCCTTTGCGCCGGCGATCGGTGCGGAGTTTTGCGCCACCTTCGACGACTTCCTTGAAGCCGTGGGCCGGCCGGGCAAGAACGTTTCCGTGAGCGCCTAGACGGGCCCGTCGCGGGTGATTGGGTTCGCATCAGCCCGCATGAACGGGCCGTTCGTCTTGCTTTTCGCTTGACGGGCCAAGCGCCCGACGAGGCGCTTGTTGACGCCGCGAGCGAAGGTCGACTCGAAACGGTGGCCGAACTTCCCCGACACGGAGCGCGCGCGGCTGCGCGACATGATCTTTGCGTGGATCGACCTCGACGGTCTGCCCGGTTCTTGCGTTGACCGTTGGGGAAGGAACGCGTCGGCGAGCCGCCTAGCGGTCGCGCTTGTTCTTGACGTGGACCCGTGAACGGGCGACTCCAGAAGGATGACTCTTCGAGCGATCGGTTTCGGAGCGGCGCTCCTGGTGTGCGCTGGGTGCGGTGACGACGACGCGCCGGCGGATGTGGGCGTGGGCGACGTAGCGGCGGAGATGGCCGACGTGAGCGTGGGCGATGCGGATGCGGCCCCCGTCGATGAACGCGTCGTCGGCGAAGCCGTGGCCCGCTTTACGCTCAGCGGCGAGACCACGGAACGTGGCCAGTTCTACGATCATCCCTGGCCTTCCGATCTGCGCCTCCAAGAAGACGGCCGACCCGATCTGCGCGGCTATCCTGAGCGCGACGACGTTCCGCTCGTTTCGACGCTGCTGGCGATCTCCGACGAGCGTCCTGGCTATCCGACGATTCCCGTGGCGAGCTTTCGCTTCAGCGAAGCCCTCGCTCCGCGCGACCCGGCGGCGATCATTCCGGCGGACGCGGACGCGCCGATCTTGCTGATCGACGTCGACGCCGATTCACCCGAGCGCGGCCGGCTCTTTCCCACCGTCGCGATCGCGCATATCGCGGACCAGTATACGGGCGAAAACCTCTTCTCCGTCGCGCCCCGTATGGGCTTCGTCCTGCACCCCGATCGCACGTACGCCGTGGTGATTCGGCGCGCGTTCGGCGACGCCCGCGGCGAGCCGCTCGGCGTGCCTGAAGCCCTTGCGCAGCTCGCAGCGGGCGAAACGCCCGAGGGGGCGAGCGGCGCGGAGGCAGCGGCGCTCTACGCGCCGCTCTTCGAAACGCTGGGCACACTCGGCGTAGCCGCTGCGGACGTGGCGGCGGCGACGGTCTTCACCACCGGCGACGTGGTGGCGCAAACGCGCGATCTTTCCGACCGCGTGATCGCTGCCGAAACGGTGACGATCGACAACGTTCGCCTCGACAGCGACGGCACCACCCACGAGCGCTACTGCGAGTACATCGCCGAGGTGTCCTTTCCCCAGTACCAGCGCGGCACGCCGCCCTTCAACGAAGAGGGCACCTTCGAATTGGGCGACGATGGTTTGCCGATCGAGCAGCGGCGCGAGACGGCGCTCCTGCACATCACAATTCCCAAGGCCCCGATGCCATCGGATGGATACCCGCTCATGATGTACTTTCACGGCTCCGGCGGGCTCGCGTCGCAGGTCGTCGACCGCGGTCCGGCGCCGCCTGGCGGAGCGCCGGCAGCGGGCCTCGGCCCCGCCGACGTGGTCGCGCGCGAAGGCATTGCGTCCGTGGGCGCGTCTTTGCCGCTCAGCCCCGACCGGCTGCCTGGCGCTTCGGCGATCGAGTACATCAACCTTCAGAACCTCTCGGCCTTTCGCGACACCTTTCGCCAAGGGATCTTGGAGCAGCGCATGCTGCTGAACGCGCTCCTGGAGTTTCGCCTGGAAGACGCCATGGGCTGCGAGGGTCCGACGGCCGAGGGCGCTTTCTTCTTCGACGAGGATCAGCTCGTGGCCCTGGGCCAGTCGATGGGCGGCATGTACACGAACCTCATCGGCGCCGTGGAGCCGCGCTTTCAAACGCTCGTGCCGACGGGCGCCGGCGGCCACTGGAGCTACTTCATTCTGGAGACGGAGCTCATCGGCAGCATTCGCTTCCTGCTCTCCGGCGCGCTGCGTGCGAACCAGGAAGGTTTGAGCTTCATGCATCCGGCGCTTCACCTCCTGGCCCTCGGCTGGGAAGCGGCGGACCCGATGGTGTACATGCCGCGCCTCTCGCGCCGGCCCCTCGAAGGCATTCCTTCACGCCCGATCTATCAGCCAGCGGGCGAAGGCGACTCCTTCTTCCCGATTCAAATCTACGACGCGATGGCGCTCGCGTACGGCCATCCCCAGGTCGGCAACGACGTGTGGCCCTCGATGCAGGAGGCGCTCGGCCTCGACGGTCTAGAGGGCATCCGCACCTACCCGCTCGCGAACAACCTTATGAGCGAATCGGGCGAGCCCTACACCGGCGCCATCCTTCAGTACGCCGGCGACGGCTTCAGCGACCCCCACTCGATCTACGTGCAGCTCGAAGACGTGCGCTACCAATACCGCTGCTTCATCAAGACCTCCCTCGAAGGCGACGCCCAAATCGTCGCGCCCCAAGCCGAAACCATGCCCTGCCCGTAGCTTGAAGTCAGTGAGTGGCGCGGTTCTAGTCAGTCATGACGCCCGTCCCCCCGTGCGTAGAAGCGCAAGAGGCACGCGTGAAGAAGCACCCACGCTTGGCGCTGCATTCGGGCCACACACTTCGCGGCTATTCCGATAGCCCCCCGGTGAAGGGTGACGGGTTGAAGAAAGCTCGCAAGTCGCTGCTGATCGTCACCGCCGGGCCACGGCGGAACGTAGAAGCCGCGGTAGGCGTCGTAGTGCTGAAGCTGGGAGAGCCGGTCTTTCCCGACATCTTCTGCCGTTCCGAGGCACGCCAACGGTACGATCTGCGTCCACTCCACTTCGGCTAGCGTACGGTCGGCATCGCAGGAGTTTCCGATCACCAGCCAGTGTTCCCGGTCGTCGATGAGTGCAGGTTCACCGTCGTCGGCGATAACCGGGATGGGAGCAGAAGCGCGATCACATCTCCATGGCACGGGCGCGGAAGCCTCGTGTCCTGAAGATCGCCGACCGACCAGAAGCTGGCCGAAAATGCGTCTCGCCGGACCAGTTCGTCGATGTAAGCTTCGAGGCCCTCGAAGTCATGAACGGGCGGCCAACGATCTTCGTCAGCCATCGTGGCTTTTCAGCCGACGCGTCAGGGGTCGACGCACCGCGAGGCCCTTCGTATGGGTCGCGAGCAGCTCGTCTACCAGGGCGTTGCCTGCCTCGGTGGTTCGGAGTACTCCCGCCTTCTGCACCACGGTTTTCATCTCACGCACCACCTCTGACACTGTAGGGGCTGCTCGAAGTGCGCCAGTGCCTATCTCCACCGCCATTGAAGAAAGGTCCGAGGGGAGGGGCGTACCTGTCGAGCCGGTGATCGAGTATTCGATCCGCTGCCGAGGGGGACCGTAGGTCGTCGAGCTGTGGGCTAGCGCCATCATCTTCTCGGTCACGTCTTCTATCCTTCATCCATCCAGCGGACCAGTTTGTCACCTGCGGCGCTCATAAACACGCTGTAGATGTCGCCGGCGAAGCCCATCAGCGTGTCCTGAATACGGTCCAGGTCGACATTGCCTTCAACAGAGCGGTCGAGATCGATTCGGAAGCGTGGTGCACTGTCTTTCTCGGAAACCATTGCGTATCGCAGCGTAAGTCGGCCGTCATCGAGGTCTCCCGACAGTTCCGATCCGAAGGCCATGCCGTCGAGATTCGCGAGGCCGCAAGGGATCCGAATGAAGTCCCCAGCGACCAGGTCGTGCCAGCCAAGCTCCTCGCCAAGGTCGGCACTGATCTGCTCGCGATCCAGTACGTTTACATAGCGCAGACCAAGCCTGAGCGGATTGATAGGTGAATACGCTGAGCGCAGGGCGTGCATCACGACGCCGAAGTCTTCGAGAAGTGCGCCGCGTTCTATATGGGCCCGCGTCTCCACCGCCACCGCTTCCGTACTCAGCAACGCCGTCCCCGCCTTGTCTGAAGTGCGAAAACGAAACTCCAGATTCTCACGTACACGTACGCCTCGAAAGGGAGTGATCTCAAACGACTGGGTAACCTGCTCCTCGTACTTGGGGAAGCGATGACGAATACCGTCCTGAAAGTCCACCACATGCTCGCGGACCCTCAGGATCGGGTCGAAACGAAGCTGCACCACCACCGCCTCTAACGGATTCCTCGAATAGGTCTTCGCGGGGAAGGTAGGGAGCGTCCAAGGCATGAAGGGCCAGTTGATGCCAACAACCCGGATCCGCGTCTATTCACATGTGCTTCCCCGACTTCCGCCAAGCCAAATCCCGAAACCGTCAATCTAAGACTAGTCCCCTACCAACGATGGGTAGAAGTGCTAATACACCTCCACGCGGAAGTGGCGGAACTGGCAGACGCGCAGGGTTTAGGTTCCTGTATTCGAAAGAATGTGGAGGTTCGAGTCCTCTCTTCCGCACCAGTCGAGTCTTGGTGAGTGCTCCTAGCGTTTCGGGTGAAGGGGGATGCCGACATGACCGGATATCGGGCACCAGAAATCGAGTTTGCTAACGGTGAGCGTGTTCGCCTTGTTGAGCTTCGCCAGACGGAGACCTACGAAGGCCTCCTTGAAGGACTGCCGACGGAGGAAATGAACGCTCGGCGAATCAGTGCGCTTCGAAACAAGCACCCGAATCTATATGTGCTTCCGGCGAAGCAAACTCCCATCGAATGGCATCACGAGCGCGCCTACCCTTTTGGCACGCCGGCATCGTTGCCACCCGTGCAATGCGTCGGGCGCATGTATGCGCTCGAAGAAGGCATCTATTTCCGAACCGCCACGTTCGCTTGGTTCCAATCGGCGTGGGCGCTTCCCATCGAACCACCCGTGCTCATGGCTTTTCGCGAGATCGAATGGTCCGAGGTGACGGTCAGAGAAGAACTGTGATGCGCTAGAGCGCGACCTCGATTCAGAGCCGGGTCGTCAACACCGATGGGACTTTCGGGGAGCCCGCCGCGAGCAGCCGTATCCAGTGAGCGTGGCGCCGGCATGTCGGTACTCCACCTAGTCCGTCGCACGTCCCTGCTGCGCTTCGAGCTGCTCCCGAACGCGCTGCATGAGCTCTGGCGGAATGTTCTGGTTCTCAGACGGCGTGGTGGAAGGAGACGCCGGGTCGGGCGCACCGGGTTCCATGCGCGCGGCCAGGTACGGCGAAACTACGTAGATCAGATCACGTCCGGTGCGCCGCAAGTACACGCTACCGTCGCTGAGTGTTGCGCCTCGCTCCAGGGTGACGGCCTGCGAGGCAAACTCGATTACCACGGTTGCCGTTGGGTTGAGCAGCCCCGCTGCTTGCTCATCTATGTCTGGCGCGGCGAAGTCGACTGCACGCATCCTGGCGAGAGAGCGAGCCGTATGCTCTACCCAATCGAACGGTCCCGCGCCGGCGTCGCCGATCGGTACCCACGAACCGTCACGACGCTCGAAGGCGACGTTCGGCCCAAAACGCAGCGCCCGCAACTCGGACGGATCCACATCGACCACCCGGCGCTCTCGCCAATCTCGGAGCGGTTTGTTGAATGCAAATCGAATCGCGCCTTCGATGCCCACCACCTCGTTTCCCGGAATGACACGGACGGCCGTCGCGCCCGCCTCGTACCCGCCGATCGCAAACTCCAATGAGCACCCTGCCGCACCCACTGTCACGTGGGTTGCATCGGCACCCACGCCAAGCCGCTGATGGTCTTCGGGAGCGGTGGCGATCACGCCCCGAACTTCCCACTCTGCCAGCTTCGCGATGGCCGTCTGCACGGCAGCGGCATCGGGTTGGGCGACGAGCGGCGAGACGATGGACCAAGTTTCGTCTTGTCTTCTGAGTTCAACGCTTCCGCTCTCTGTGCGGATGGCGAGTCGGTCGATATCGGAACGGTCGAGCGACGCGAGCGTCAGCGGCCGCGTGCAGACGGCTTCCGAAACCGCCGGCTGAACAACCGCCGTGGGACGCGCGGGCGGCGACGCGGAAGCGCAGCCCAGCAGGAGTAGAATGGAGGTCGATCGCATCCGCGGGACTTCCCACGACTCTCTCCGCCGGGCAACTGTCAGTCGAGCGGTCTGGTCGGTGCCTTGGACGCTAGCTTCATGAGAGAAGAACTGTGATGCGTTCGGCCGGGACCGTTTGGGATTCGGTATTCCGCTCAAGCACGCTCATCGATGGGACCGCACAGGTATTCGATGGTGTGCATGAAGGCGTAGGGGCCCCAGCGATCGTCGGCGCGGCGCGCGACCAGGAAAACCGGCGCCGCGAGCTTCAGCCAAAGTCCTGCCCTCGTAAGAACAAAGTCGAGGGCGAGGCGCGCGGCGCGAGCGTTGCCGTCGGCGAAGGGGTGAAAGCAGCAGACGTCGAGGTAGACCCGTGCGGCGCGGGAGATGACGGGAATGGTCTCGTCGTTTGCTTCTTCGAGGCACGCTTCGAATCGCTCCTTCGTGTCGGACTGCAGCCCGTATCGCTCCGTGCCGCCATGGGCGTACGCCTCGCTTGTGCGAAAGGGAGCAGGCGCACCCAAAACGAGCGTTTGCCATTCGGTGAGCCGTTCGAGGTTTAGCGGCACGTTCGCGCGTGCATCGGCCCTACACGCGGTCAGTGCAGAGTGCAGGCGGTCCGCACGTTCTGGGTTTCGGGACGCGTCGTTTTTCTCGATGAACCGGCGGTGGCCGTCTTCTTCGACTCGGTTTGGGTCGCAGCGGCTTTGTCGGTGTACCCACGCGATCTTTTCTCGCGTGGTGATCCACTCCGCGAGCGCATCGCGCGGAGGGCGATGCTTCTCATGGTCGACGGCGCTTCGGAGGTCGGCGAAGACCCGGTCCGCCATGGCTTCGGTGGGTCGGAGCCAGCTCTCGAAGCGCCCGCCAATCGCGTCGCTGACCAAGAACTCCGCGCGTTTCGGTTCCAGGCCGCGCCGCTCGAGGGCCCAGGATAGGATGCGCCAAAACGCAGAGTACCAAGCGTCTTCGGCATCGTTCCACTTGAGCACTAAGGGAAGCACCTGCGAAGCGATGCGCGCGGCGGCTTGACCGTCGTCTAGCCCGTCAACAACCTCGTCCCAGCAAGCGAATCGGCGAGACAACTCTTCGAGCTTCTCGCGATAGTCGATCACTGCGCTCAGGACCGTTTTGACAATCGCTTCGGGCGTGGAGCGCTGGTTGTACTCGGTGCAGCCAGGCTCTACATGCACGATGCCGCCATGTTCGCCGGCGCTCCAACGCCATCCCGCGATCCACGGTCCCTCCGATGCTTGCAGCGCGAGGTTGATATCGCCGAAGAGCTTGTAGCGTGTTTTCACATTCTTCGCGCCCCGTAGGTGCTTCGCCGGTACGAGCGACGTGACGATTCGCTCCACGCGTTCAACGTCGAGCGTATGCACCTCGGGATTGACGTCGACCCAACGGAGACCGTCGATAAATGCTACGGACACGCCGGGAGCGTAGCCCTGGTGTTCACCGCTGTCTGCTCGTTGCAGTTTTCGAAGTGGATCCATAACTCTCTCGTCGGGTCCCCGGGGATCTACCCACTTAATGTGCGAACTAACCGTGGGACTCGGCCATCTGCTCGAAGCGGCTTCGACTATCCGGGTTCGATAGGTCGCCGTGAGGACGATGCGGCGGTGTCCGCACATGCTTCGCTCATTGGGGACGGCGCTCGCCAGCGTACTGCATGCTAGCGTCCCGGGCGTGGCGTCCACCGAAGAGGACCTCGCGCTCGTCAAAGCCTTTCTTCGCCGCACCCGCACGGCGGTGAGCGACGGCGACGTCGCGGCGGGCACCGGGCTGGATATCGGCAGCACGAAGGCGGCGCTCTACACGCTGATGCGGAGTCATCGCTGCCGGCTTCAGGTGCGCGAAGACGGGACGATGATCTACGACTTCGGCGACGAGCTCGTTTCGCTCGAGCGCAAGTCCTGGCGCGAGCGGCTAGCGGGCGTGGGGCGCTGGCTTTGGAAGGGATTTACCGTCGCGTACAAGGCGTCGCTGGCGGTGGTGCTGGTGACGTACGCGGTCGTATTCGTGGCGCTGATTTTGGCGGCGGCGGTCGTGGTTTCGGTGGCCGCGGAGGACGAGGCTCCTGCGGAGGGCGTGTTCCACCTTGTGGCGGCGATCTTCCAGGCGATCTTTGAGTTCGCGACCTACACGCCGGTGGTCTACGCGGATACCGATCGCTTCGGCTACGCCCACGCGAACTACGAGCCAAAGAAGCCGGTGCTGTTCAAAAGGAGGAAGCCCCACGAGAAGGGCTTCGTGGCGAGCGTCTACGATTTTGTGTTCGGGCCGAAGCGCGTGGAGCCCGGGCCGATGGCCCAGCGTAAGGAGCTTGCGGCGTTCGTGCGCACCAACCGGGGTGTGCTGACGGTGCGGGACGTGCAGGCGCTCTCGGGGCTCACCCGCGCGGACGCCGAGGCGCTCTTTGCGCGCTTCGTCGCGGAGCAGGAAGGCCAAGCGCAGATCACCGAAGAAGGTGTGCTCTATGCGACCTTCGAGGAGCTTCTGCGCTCGAAGAGTACGGAGCACGACGCACCGATCGAGTTCTACTGGGACGAATACGAGGCGCCCTTCGAGTTCACGGGCAACTCCGTTTCGAAGAACGCCGTCATCGCCGGTCTCGGCGCCTTCAATCTGGCCGGCGCCTTCACCGTGATGAACCTCGTGCCACAGCTTGGCGACGTCGGCCTGTGGCTCGGCGCTGTGCCCGCGGTGCTCTTTTCGCTCTTCTTTGCGATGCCGATGCTTCGCGCGCCGTGGGTCTGGTGGAAGAACCGCAAGCAGCACGCCCACAACATGCGAAAGCGGCTCTTTCGCGCGATCTTCGGCGCGAAGGAAGCGGGGCTGTCGAAGGCCGAAATCGTCGAGCGCGCCAACGAACACGCCACCACCGAGGAACGACTTCGCGTCGAAGACATCGACGGGCTCTTGGAGCAAACGATCGACGAGGTGGGCGCGGAGAAACGCGTGAACGAGGTCGGCGAAGTGGTCGCGGATTTTCCGCGCATCCGTGTCGAAGAGCGGGTGGTGGAGGAGCACGCGCTCGAGCTGGAGCCGCTCGACCAAGAAGTGGTCTTTGAAACCTAGACCTCTTGCCGCTGTGTTCTCATCAGCAGTGGTGAGCGAAGCGACGGAGCTACCAAAAATGGGGCAAAAATATCGACAAAAGCGCCCAGTCTTTTAAATGTCGCACGATATTTTTGTGCTAGCGTCCGGCTCGTTTTCAAGACCATGGGAGGTCAACGATGAAGAAGGCTCTTTCGCTTTTCGCACTCTTTGCATTCACCGCCTGCGCACCGGACGCGAGCGAGCCGGCGGGCCCGGCGGAGGTGGCCTACGCCCTCGAGGTGATGGGCTACAACACGGGTGGTGCGTCTCTCGCACCCATCGATGTCAGCTGCCACGACGGGTGCTGCTACCAGAACGGCGACCTCGTCGGCTGCTACTACTAGCTCACAAACAAGCGACCTTCGTCAGAGGTCTGCTCATTTGTGAGCTCGGCGGAGCTGTGCGCAGGGGTGAAGTCATCGAACCGAGTTGAAGTGACGAAGGGCCCTTGTGAAGGGACCCTAGTGAGAAACGCGAGTCCTCGATAAAGCGAAACACGCTTTATCGAGGACTCGCTAGAAAGCAAACGCGTTCGGTGTCAATCGCCGTGCGGTTCGTAGTGGTCGCGGTAGACGCCCCAGATGTCCGTCCATGCTTCGTGGCGGTTCTTCGCTTCGCGCGCCCACGGCGTTAGCCGCATGGGCAGGGCCGATTCGAACTGGAACCACATCGAGCGTTCGGGAATGCGGTGCGGTTTGCTCACCTTCTCCTCGGTCGCGGCCAGGAAGTGCTCGACGGAGCGCGCGACGACGCCGTGGGGCGTCATCGATGGGGTGAGAAAGATGCCGCCGGGCTCGAAGGGGCTGCCGGCGCCGAGGCCCGGGTCGGCGATGATGCCGTTGATCTCCGTCGTGGCGTTTCGATGGAAGTAGGGCGGACGAAAGGTGTGCTCCGTCGCGTCCCAGCGCGGCGGAAAGAAGACGAGGTCGAGAAGGTGGCTGCCCGTTTCGTCAAGGGGCGCCGAGAGCACCGTGTAGACGCTCGGATCGCCGTGGTCGAAGCGCGTGTTGCCCACGGGCGAGAAGTTCATGAGGTCGTAGACGAGGGGCGTGAGGTTCCCGTGCCAGCCGACCACGTCGTAGGGGCTGAAGTCTTGCTGCGCTTCGAAGAGCCGTCCGCCGAACTGGCATGCGAGCCGGTAGCCGGGGTGCAGACGATCCTCGTGCCACGGCGCCGGCGCCTGAAAGTGGCGCGCGTCCGTGAGGCCATTGGCGCCTACGGGGCCGCGGCCGGGAAGCTCGAACTGGCGTCCGAAGATCTCGCCGACGTAGCCGCGGGCCGTGCCGTCTTCGAGCAGGACGGACACGCGCACGCCGCGTGGCAACACGACGACCTGACCGGGCGCGGCTTGAAGCACGCCGAAGTCCGTCAGCAGCCGCAAGCGGCCTTCCTGCGGCACGATCAGAAGCTCGCTGTCCGCGTTCCAGTAGGCGCGGCCATTCATGCTGCGGTTCGCCGCATAGAGATGCACGGCAAAGCCGCGGCGCATCTCCGGTGAGCCCGCGCCGCCGACGGTGATCAGGCCGTCGACAAAGTCCATTGGCGCGTCGGGGACGCCCGGCGCCGGCCACGCGGCGAGGTTCGGGTCGACGCCTTCCGTGAAGCGTAGATCGAGCGTGGGGTGGTCGAGGGGCGTGAGCGGCGTGTGCTGGGCCGCCGGTCGGATGCGGTAGGCCCAGCTGCGCCGGTTGGCGGCGCGCGGCGCCACGAAGCCCGTGCCGTTGATCTGTTCGGGCCAAAGGCCATAGGGCGCGTGGTGCGGGCTGTTCTGATCGGCGGGCACGGCGCCGGGAAGGGCTTCGACGTGGTGGTGGTTGTCAAAGCCGGTCGGTCCCGTCGCCGCGCCCAGGATGGCTTCGCGGCCGACGATGCGTTCGAGGGGACGCACGGCGTGCGGCCCCGGCGGCGCTGCGAGCAGGGTGACGTTTGCGCCGGCGCCTTCGAACTGCTGCGCGCTTCGCTGTACATCGGCCATGTCGACCCAGGGGTCGCCGTCGGCCAGGCCAAGGACCACGCGCACGCCCTCGGCGCCCGCGCCGATCGTGCCTTCGCGTTCGGCGGGGCCGAGCCGCGCGCCCGAAAGGGCGACGACGCTGCGGACGGATTCGCTTTGGCGCGAGAGCCATTCGAGGCTCAGGCACGCGCCCTGGGAGAAGCCCACCAGATGCACGTTGGCGCGGCCGACGCGCTCGGCGGCCCACGCGACGGCGGCGTCGACGGCGGCGAGCGCTTTGGGAAGGGCATCGCCAAACTCATCGAGCTTCGCGCGGTAGCTCGCGCCGTACCAGCTGGCGCCGGTCGCTTGGGGCGCGACGATGGCCACGCGCGGGTCGTCGCCAACGATGGCGCGCGCTTCGTGCGTGATCGATTCGGCGCTTGCGCCGCGTCCGTGCACGGCCACCACGATATGGGCGGCGGCGTTGGGGTCGCCGTAAAGGCAGGCGTCGTGATCGAGGCCGAGGGACGTTCGTTCGAAGCGAAAGGTCGGGCTTCGTCCGAGGAAGGCGTCGCGCGCCGCGTTCTTTGCCGCTTGCGAAAGGTCGAGGTCCGCGACCTCGTCCGTTGCCGCCGCGGCGCCTTCGCCGAACTTGCGCAGCGAGGTGGGCGCGCCCACGCGCTTTAGGCAGCGAACGATGAGCCCGGGAATGTCTTCGAACCCGGTCTTTTGGATCAGCGCCGTCGCGAGTTCGGGCCGGCTTCGCACAAGCGCCGCGGACGTATGGCTGAGCAGGCACGCGTGCAGCTGGGCGTGGTCTGCGCCAAGGCGGCCGCCGAAGTGGTGCGCGAGCCGGTGGTGATCGCCGAGCTGCCCGGCGTCGAGCACCTCGCCCGCGAGACGCGCGCCCTTGAGCGCGTCCCGACGCGCGTCCGCATGGCGCGGACGGGCGACGAGCGTGTGTAGGCTTTTGATCAGCAACGCCGCCGCGTCCCGGGCGCGGGCGAAGCCCTCGTCTTCGGCCTTGAGGTTGGAAAGGGCGGACAGCGGGTGGGCCAGCGCGTTCAGCAAGCTGGTGACCGTGAGCGCGCGCGGCATGTCGCGCGTGAAGCGCACGTCCTGCACCACGGCGTCGGCGCGAACGGCGTCGTCGCGGCCCGTTTGCTTTTCGTCGCCGCGCCGCACGCCGTAGATGTTGGTCCATTCGGAGCCGGCGTAGGTCGTGGGCACGGCGACAAAGGGCAGCTTGTGTTCGAGCTTGAGCGCCTTGGCGAGGCCTGTGGCGGAGCCGCCGCCGACGCTGATCAGCGCGTCGGTTGCCGCAGCTTTCAGCGCTTCGGCGGCGCGGCGAACAACCGCTTCGGGCACATGCACAGCGGCTTCATCGAAGACGTGCACTTCGATGGGTTCGAGGGAGGCGCGGACGTCGTCGATGTAGCGTCGCTCCTCGCCGCAGAGCAGGAGCACGCGTTTCACGGAGCGTGATGCCAGCCAGGAGTTCAGTTCGGCGAGGGAAGCGAGCACGTCCGTCATGGCGCCTTTGTGGGGATGTCTGAAAAATTCCGCAACCGGTGCGGGGTGCATCCAGTGGGTCGCCTGATCGAACAGAGATTCCGCCCAGGCGAACGGGCGCCGCGCGCCTGTCCTCTTCGTCCCCTCCCTAAGAAACGCCTGCCGTAACTCGATGTAACCCGGCATCGATGGCGGCCCCACAGCCCTGCCCATATTCCTTTGTGAGCGGCTTGGGGCTCGTCCCGAC
>JBCCRV010000074.1:0-16563 GCA_039201085.1 Myxococcota bacterium
CCGCGGCAAAGACGAGGGGCCATCGGGCGGCACCGAAGGCGCGGGCGCCGCGGACCGCAAGGGCAACGCCGGAAGGGGTTCCCGCCCAATGCGTGAGCCCAGCGATCTCGTGTGCTTGGACGTCGCTCAGGCGACGAAGCAGCGCCTCGCGTGTCTCGGCCTCCTCCTCGTGCATGTGCCCCGTCCGAGCAAAGCGCGTACCGGCGAAAAGCCTTCGTCTTTACGGGCACCCGTCATGAGCCGTGCGTTTGTTGACGGGCGGCGGGCGCCGGCGCCGAGTGGCGGTCCGCCAGCCGAGCGGACGAAAAGTGCGGGACTTTCGCCCGGCACGCTTTGAGCAACGGGGCTAGCCATGCTCGCGACCGTTCACACCAGCTGCCTGCGTGGCGTTCAGGCCTTCCCCGTTCTTATCGAAGCAAAGACCGCCGCCGGTCTCCCCAGCGTGGATGCGGTTGGCCTGCCCGATCGCATCGGGCGCGACTGCCTCGTTCGGGTGCGCGCGGCCCTGAGCGCATGCGGCGTGGCCATGCCCAAGCAGCGCGTCGTGCTCAACTTTGCACCGGGCGATCAACCGAAGGCGGGAACTTCCTTCGACCTGCCCGTCGCCATCGCCATTGCGGCGCTTGCCGGTCACGTCGATCCCGATGTGCTGCACCGGATTCTACTCATCGGCGAGCTCGGCTTGGAGGGAGAGATCCGACCGACCCGAGGCGCGCTGGCACTTGTCGGCGGTGCCGCCGCAGGTGGACTCGAAGCGGCGATCGTACCGGCAAGCTCGGCGCGTGAATGTTCGCTCGTCGACTCGGTGCGAGTCATGGGCGCTCGCACGCTCAAGCAGGTGCTTGCCCACCTCAATGAGGTGGAGGCGCTGGCGCGTGCCGAGCCGCCCGCGATGGCGAAGCGCACGGAAGGACCAGACCTCGCGGACGTTCGCGGTCAGCCGGCGGCCCGACGTGCGCTCGAGATCTGCGCCGCTGGAAACCACCCACTCTTGATGATCGGGCCACCCGGCGCGGGAAAAACGATGCTTGCAATGCGCCTGCCGACGATCCTTCCGGCGGCAAGTCCGCGCCAACGTCTGACCATCGCCACGATCAGCAGCGCCAGCGGACGCACCCGACTCGAGCGCCCGTTTCGCGCGCCCCACCACACGGCGACCTCCGTCGCCATGATGGGCGGCGGGCGGCCCGTTCGTCCGGGCGAGGTGACCCTGGCCCATGAAGGCGTGCTCTTTCTGGACGAGCTTCCGGAATTTCGCCGCGATGTCATTGAAACGCTGCGCACGACCATGGAGGAAGGTTGCGTGCGCATCGTTCGCGCCGCCGAGCGCGTGACCATGCCGGCGGCGCCGCTCGTCATCGGGGCGATGAATCCGTGCCCTTGCGGCTACGACGGCGATGAGCAGCGCGCCTGTGTCTGCGGGGCGGAGCGTATGGCCCGCTACCGCGGCCGCGTCAGCGGACCCCTCATCGACCGCTTCGACATGCACGTGCGTCTTCGGCGCGTTTCTGCGGCTCGGCTTCGCCGCACAAAGTCGGGTGAATCGTCCGAGGCCGTGCGCGCGCGTGTGGAAGCCGCCCGCGGGATTCGCCCTCCGGCGCACGCGCTGCCCGAGCTGCTCGCTTGCTGCGAGCCGCCAGCGCTCAAGTTGCTCGACGCCGTGACGGAGCAGCTTGGACTTAGTGCCCGAGGCTATGTGCGTGCGCTGCGCGTAGCCCTGACAATCGCCGCCCTGGAGGGCCGCGATCGCGTGGCCGAGCCGCACGCTGCTGAAGCCGTTCAGTACCGACTTCTCGATCGACGGCCAAGCGTATCGAGGCCCCGTGCACCCGAGCCCCTTTCGCCCTAACGTACGCCCGTGAGCACGTTCCTCCGGCATCGATGGTGGCAAGCCGTAGTCGTGCTTGCCGCTCTGGCCCTCGCTCGATGTTCGGGAAGCGATTGCGTCGACGTCGATGGCGACGGGTTCGGTGAGGGCTGTGCCCTTGGGCCGGACTGCGACGACACGAACCAGGCGCGCAACGAACGATGCGAGGGCCCGCCTCCTGACTGCGAGGCCAACCCCACGGCCACCGGCTGCCCATGCCTCTTGGGCACGAACGTTTGCTTTGACGGCCCACCCGAAGCCGCGGGCGTGGGCCTCTGCGTCACCGGCCTAACGGCGTGCGTCGGCGGGTTTTGGGGCGTGTGCGAAGGCGGCGTAGACCCCACGGTGGAACGCTGCGACGGCGCAGATCAGGACTGCGACGGACGCGTGGACGAAGGCGCCCTCAGCCCCTGCGGTGGCTGCACGCCCGACTGCATCGGCGGCGTTTGGGGCGAGGGCAGCGCACCGTTTGACTCAAGCGAAGATCCCGGCTTGGCGCTCACGCCCAGCGGGCGGCTTACGCTCCGCGCCGAGGAGCTCTTGGCCGAGACCGTTTGGGTTGCCAATAGCGGCGAGGGAACGGCCAGCCGGGTCAGCGCCCAGAGCTTCACGGAGACCGGTCGCTACACCGTGGGGCCGGACCCGAGTCGCGTGGCCGTCGATTTTCTCGGCGACGGCTACGTGCTGAGTCGCAACTTTGCCGGCGTTGGCGAGCTGCACCGCATTGCCGGCGAGGACGAGCGCTGCATTGACCGCGACGGCAGCGATAGCATCGAGACCTCGAGGGGCAGTGAGCTCGTGGAGAACGATGAGTGCGTGCTCTTCTCCGCGCCTGTCGGTGATATGTTCGACGTACCCCGCGCCCTCGCGATCGATGGCAACCTCGGACTCGATCAAGCCTTCGGCGGTGACCCCTGGGTGGGTCTGCACGACGGACAGGCGATCCTTCATCTGAGCGCGGTGAACTTCGAGGTGCTCGAGCGATTCGACACGCCCGGTTTCGAACCGTACGCCTTCGCGTTTGACGAGCGGGGGACGCTTTGGGGCCTTTCACGCGACGGCCTCCTGCTTTCGATCAATCGATTCGACCCTGCGCGTGAGGTAGTCATTCGCGAGATCCCTTTGGCCTGCTTCGAAGCCTATGGCTTGGCGATCGATGGAACTGGCCAGGTGGTCGTGACGGGCTTCGGCTGTGATTCGGTCACAGTCTACGATCCGGTGTCGGATCGCTACCGCACCACGGTCGCGGAACCGAGCGTTCGCGGTGCCGTTGCCGAAGGCACGGAGGCCTTCGTGGCACACACCCAGGGCGCCGTGTCCTTTATCGACACTTCCACGCTGCTTCCCACGCGCGTCGTACCGCTCATGGGCGCGTTTCAGACCATCGGAATTGGTCTGACGAGCGAATGGGTCGTTGCGATCAACGAAAACGGCGGGGGCGAGGGCATCGTGTCCTTTCTAGATCGCGCGACGGGCGAGTTTGCGGGGGAGGTCCGCGTCGGTTTTGCGCCGCATACGCAGGGCGATCTTACCGGCGCAAAGCGTCGCGGCGCCTTCGTCGAGTCGGCCGTCGCCACCCATGTCTTTACGGGCTGCGGTCCCACGGTTGAAACGCAGTGGCGCACCCTTCGGGTCTTCGCCGAGCGCAACGGCGGCCGCGTTGGCGTTCGCGCCCGGCGGGCGGATACGGAAGACGCCCTTGCCGCCCAGCCCTTCATCGACTTCGGCGACGCGAACGTGCGCGACAGCGCCTTTCCCGTCGACTTCGATGTTGGCGGCGTCGTGGAAGTCGAACTCACGCTCGAGCGTGCCGCCCTCGACGCCGCCCCGGTGGTCGAACGGGTCGGGTTCGAGTGGACCTGCGGCGGCCCGATTTAAGCGTGGCGATTCTTGCGATAAGCTGTCGGCAACCGCCTCGACTGTACTGGTTTTAGTTTGCTTCAGCGCGCCACCGAAGCAGCTGCAGTGGCCAGCGCTGCGAAAGCCGGATCGAGTCCTGGGCGGAGAACAGCATCGTACGAACGGTGATGGCCGGTGCCGCGTCGGGAAGTGCGACGTCCGGCGGGCCCTCGGCGGGCACGGTGCCTCGGCCTTCAAGCTTTGTATCGGGGAGGAGCACCTCGATGGCGTACGTTGCCGCCGAATCTGTCGCGCTTTCCAGAGTGAAGCGCGCGCGAACGCCGGTCTTTGGGTGAAGCCCAGCCGGTGACGCGTCAAAGACCAAGAGGGTGGCGTCGTCGCCGAGCCAGTCGACCATCGACGCGGCATCGATGTCGCTCATGCCTCCGGCGATGAGTTCCTGAACTAGGGCGCCCCTATCGCTTGGCGTTCGTTCGAAGTGACGGAAGTCGTCGTTGTCGAAGGGGCAAGCAAGGTCTTCGAAACGCTTCTGGTTGCCTTTCGGCAAAAGGGCCCTTCGCATATATTCGGCAGGCGAGTCCTCGCCGCGACCGAGCGGCAACTGCCAACCGGCTGTGAACACCGACTGACAACCGATGCGAAGGTAGCGATTGAGGTCTCCCATGACGTGCTCCAGGGCGAAGCCCTCCGGCGGCATCTCTTCGTGGACCAACGAATAGCCGTAGGTGCGGTCGAGGCGGGTCACGCTCTTACTCAAACCAAGGTGATCGATGACGAGGCGCGGCAGCGCGGGAGGCTTTAGGTGCACGTACCCGCCGAGCGCACCCGGGAGGTAATCGAGGGGATTTTCGTGTTCCATCTCGTTCTGCGCGAACCACCAGAACTTCACCTCGCTTACGGCTTCAAAGAACTCGACGAGCTCGCCGGGAAGCTTCGCTGCAATGGCCGGATCAAGCGGCCTTGGCGGCACGATGTCGTATCGCATCACGTGCACATTCGGGTGGGCGCAGAGTCGGTCGATGAACGTCCTGAGATGGGTGTAGAGCCTCGACATGCGCGCACCGTACCAGCGTGCCTCCAATGCGGAAACGGTCGACGGTCATGAAACCGCTTTCACCTCAAGCACGACGAGCACCTCCACCCGCATGACGACCGCATCGAGTTCGACGACGCCGTCGCCCAAGGTCTTCGCAACCTGGTCACCGCTTGCGAACTGGACCTCGTAGCGCCGTTGCCCGTCGGGCCAGCACCAGCCCAACGTCGTGCGTTCGATCGTGAGCGTCACGCGGACCGGTACGCCAATGCGGACGTAGCGAAGCTGCTCCGGCCGAATGCGACGGGGCGACGGCGGCGCCACGTAGGGCGTGTGCGTACCGACCGCCAGCGCCTGGCTCATGCCGAAGTGCCCATAGCCCGCCAAGCCGATGGCGTTGGCTTGCCACGTGGCGTCCACCTCGGCGAGTTGCGCGGAATCTTCGCCGTTCGCGTGGCCCCCGACGGGGCGCCACCAGGCGCCGGCGCTCGAGCAGGCTTCGAAGGCGGTTTGCACCCAGGAGCGGTAGCGCACCCGGCACTGGTGAAAATCGCGCGGTGCACGCGCGAGGGCGCGCACGTCCACCGCGTGCGCTACAGGATGGTCGCTGTAGATCAGCGCTCGCAGCCGGCGGCGTACAAGAAGCGACACGAGTTCGCGGGCACGCTCGAGGCCTACACCTGAGCCGCCTTCGACCCGCCGTCGCTCCTGGTTGAGCCAAAACGCCAGTGAATCGAAGCCCTCCTCCCGGGCGAGCGCTTCGACTTCGGTCGCCCTGGTGGGTGTCGTTTCGGCCTGCTTTATCGATGCCTCGAGGCGAGGAGTCGGGCGGTCTTCAGCGAATCGCAGTCGACCGCTCGCGACGCGTTCTGCCGTTCGGTGCCTTAGCGGTCGCGTCGCCTGCCAGCCGCCGTCGAAGCGCAAAGCGATGAGTCGGCACTCAGCCGTGTAGGCGTGAAGCACATCGTCCCGCTCGGGCGTGTAGCCCGTCTGGTGCGCGTAACGCTCGAGTGCTTCACGCAGGCTTTGGTGCCAGTGCTCCGGCTGGGGCCAGGGGTCGGCCGGCGCAACGGGCGCGGCGCGAAGAATCGACCACCGCTGCGGCTGGGTGAACGCGTCGAAGGGCTCTTCAGAGGTTCGAACAGGGTAAAGACTCGGGCCTGGGTCCCCGAGCTCAACGTTCGGCGTCAAGTACCAGCCTGGGTGACGGTGCTCAAAGCATGCATCGCCGCCGAAGAATAGGCACGCGTCGGTCTTTTTTGCCCGCTGCAGCGCGTGCTCAACGTGCGCTGCGCTCCTTCGCGCGTCGCCGGCAAGAAGGCGCACAAGCGCTGCGTCGTCGAAGAGTTCGGCGGCGCTTCGCGTAATGAGCAGAAGACGATCGCTCGGCAGAAGTTCGAAGTTCGCTTCGTCCGGCGCTGCGCCGAGGCACTTCGTGAGTGCGTCCGGCATGGGGCACGTGGCGAGGTCACGGCCCGCCGCGGTCCACTCTTGCGCCAACGTGTGCGGCTGAGTGAGCTGCGCAAGCGCGCCGCTTCGCAGTCGGTAGAGCTGGTGCGCGCCGGCCCAGCGCACCCGAAGGCGATCGCCCTCGAGAAACACCGCCGCAAGCGACCCAAGCTGTCGCTCCGGGTCCGCGTCGAAGGCCCGCTGAGGCGCGTGAATGAAGCGCTCGGCGATCGCTTCGCCGTGATCGCCGATCTTGCTGTTCAGAGGCGAGAAGAGCGCCGCCGCGCCGGATCGCACAGCGACCAGGGCCTGCGGAAGGCGTGAAACGTGAACGCCGCAGCCCCACCCCGTCCCGGCGGCTCCGGCGTGACTTAGGGGCGTATGCGGGGGATGATCGCGCCGGACCGGCAGCGGACCGACGACGCTTAAAGCGGGATTGAGCACCTGGAACGTATCCCCAAGCGCATGCTTCGGGTCGTCCGTGGACACAAGGGCCATCCGGTCGTGATCGCGGTCCCAACACCACCAGGTGCGGAAGGCGAGTCGAACGATCGGCATGAACGCTTCCGCATCCAACCTTGGGCGCTCACACCAATCGGTCGTCGGAAAGCCGCCAGGACCGGCGGCGTCCACCGCAGAGACGCCGGCGAGCGCGTCCATGCAGTCCTCGCCCATGACCGTGAAGCTCCGCGCCGTCGTTCGAAGCGCCCGGCATACCTCGGGACTCGTCGTTTGCACGTGCTCGATGTCCGCGAGCCAGCGTGGCCAATCGGGTGCGGTCGGAATCGCCAGCAGCTCGCAGGCGATGAGCCGCCCACCGTGCAGCGAGAGCGGACGAACGATTGCGGGTTCATGCCGTAGCGGGCCCAGGATGTCGGTGAAGCGCGCGAGGATCGCTCGAAGCTCTTGCTCGGTCACGGTTGCGCGCGTCCTGGCCGAGCCGAGCGCCGGCTCGGCGCTGGGTTCTTCGCCGGGCCAGCACCATGCGGCCGTCGGAATGAATCCGTTCATGGCGAGCCCCGAAGGGCGAAGCGTGAGGTGCTCGGCGAATGGGCCGGAGAAGTGTCTACGCCGTGCACGTAGCTAGCCTATACCGCGCTCGCACGAAGTCGGGGAAGCCGTGGTGAACGGCAAGCGGCCTAGGTCCGCGACGGCCGAACAAAAAACGGGCGATTCCCCGAAGGAACCGCCCGCATTCCGAGGTGCGCGGCTGCGCTAGTTCGCCGAGCAGGTCGGGTTGACGCAGACCCGGTTCGGGCCTTCGCCGTTCGTCTCGACGGCGTCTGGATCGATGCAGCGGAAACCACCAAGGCCGCGCGCTACGCAGTCGGCGTCGTTCATACAGCTCTGCTGGCACGTGTTGAAGCGCGCGTCGCAGACGAGCGAGAGATCGATGTCGCCGCCGAGGTTAAGGTTGCCGCCGCTGCAGAAGGTGGCGTCGCGACCGCCGCAGGCCGTTCCGATGGCGATGTCGCCCTCGCTGGCGCCGGACTGGGTCAGGCATTCGAGGCGAATCGTTGAGCCCGTGACGGGTCGGGCTCCGTCGCGGAACGAGACGCGCTGCTGGCGGTCGGGCGGGCAGTCTTCGGCGAGCTCGGCCGTACCCGTCTCGTAGAACCAGCCGCCGACGGGTGCATCGGCACAGGCGGGGTTCAGGTCGACGATCGCGCCGCCGGCGTCCGAAGCTTGGCAGACGACGCAGATCTCACCGCCGCCTTCGGCGAACTCGCCGGACGGTACGCGGCCGCGGTCGAGGAGCTGGGAGCAGCTGGTGATGTCGCCTTCGGTCGGAAGGACCTCGAGAATCTCGCACGTCACGCGACCGGTCTGGTCCTGGTTGAGCGGACGGGGCAGGCAAGTGGCCGAAAGGGCGTCAGCGATCTTCGAAATGACAACACCGAGGGCCGGTCCGAAGTCTTCCTGGCAGATCGACTGCACAACGGAGGCGGCGCCGGCGGCGTCCAGGTCACGCGCCACGCGCGCGATGCGCACGGGCGGGAACGCCAAACCGCGGCCGGCGGCCGTCTGGTCGCAGGAGGGCACGAGCAGCGAGGGGTCACCGCCGGCGGCGGCGTCCTGCGGACGCTCGACGAGGTTCGGGTCGCGGCAGCCTTCGGTGCAGCCAGGGCTCGGGTCACCGGTGAGCAGGTCGTAGTTCGGGGTCTCACCCGCGAACTCCGCCGAGAGCTCGGTCGGGATGCCCACGATGGCGGCGAAGACGATCTCTTCCGGGTTCTTGAGGGTGAGCAGACCATCGGCGACGTAGCGCTGAACGGGGTGAACGACCGTCGGATCGTTGCCGTAGAGGATGCTGGAGCAGCGCAGGTTCAAACGGGGGTCGTTGAACTGCGGCATCGCGCTGTTGTCCTGGTTGAAGATGATCGGGTTGGCGGCCGAGCAGTCGTCCTCGTCCGTAAGCATGATCACGGCCAGCAAGGCGTCGTCGCGCACGAAGCCTTCGTTGGCCGTGTCGTTGTTTCCGCGCGTGCCGCCGGTGAAGCGAATCGGGCTTGTCGAGGGCGTCACGGCCTTGAGCATGGCGTCGAGTTGCTGCTCGAAACCGCAGCCCGCCGTGCCGAGGTTGGCGCGACACGCAACGCTCGTGGCGAAGGCGTTCGCGTCGCCACCGAGGTCCGGCTGGAATCCGAGGAAGGGCATGTCCGGCGAGTCGCAGCCGCTGCCGCGAATGAGCACGCCATCGTCGCCGCGCATCGGCTCGGGGCAGAGATTGCCGAAGCCGCCCGTGCCCATGTCCGTTGAGACGACGCCGACGCGAAGGTCGCGTACGGCGGGGAACTCACGGTCCCCGAGCTGACCCGTCGCCAGGGCGTTGATCAGGCCTGGAATCTCCTCGGCGAGCGACGCCTGCTCTTCACGCATCGAGCCGGAGTTATCGACGACCAGCAGGAGATCGACCTTGTCGACGTTGGTGACCGGCACGCGCAGGGCAACACCGCTGGTGATGCAGGGGTTGAGCGGCACGAGGTCACGGTTGCCGCACGCCGATAGCGAGAGCGCGAGGGTGAGTACGCCAAGCGAAAGCTGGAGAGGCGAAGAGAGTCGGGACACGAAATACTCCTGAGGTGTCGGTGCGAATGCGCTGCCGGAAGGGCGACGCAGCGGCGCGCAAGATAGCGCTTTCTGGGGGCGCGGATCAATCGCCGCGGTTGAATCGGCCCAAATCACCGCGAAACCCGTGCCAGAGCAGAGATTCGATAAAAAGGGGCATATCGTCGACAATGGCGCAAACGATGTTGTCGGATTGCGACATCTTGGCTCAAGTCCTCCGATGCTCGCCCTGGTGGGCATGCAGGCTTTTCGCTAGTTCGATTCGACCGGGATGATGCAGGTCGGGTTGAGGCATACGCTCGCGCCGTCCTCGAAGCCTGG
The DNA here is from genome assembly GCA_039201085.1 of Myxococcota bacterium. GTDB lineage: Bacteria > Myxococcota_A > Polyangia > Polyangiales > Houyiibacteriaceae > JBCCRV01. The sequence goes on from JBCCRV010000074.1 coordinate 9,600, forward strand.
TGGGGGCGAGCACGCGAAGCCGCGAAGTCCCGCGCTTTCGCACTGCGCGGTGTTCGTGCAGAAGTGCTCGCAGCGGTTTGTTCGCTCGTCGCAGCTGAGCTCCAGGGGCGTTCCGTCGAGGGTGGTGCCGTTCTCACAGAGCGTCGCGTCGGCCCCGGCCGAGCCGCCGCAGCCGGAGCCGGGCGACACGAATCCAGCGGCTTCACTCGACTGCGTTAGGCAGAGCACAGAGATCGAGGCGCCGACGGGCGGTACGGCGCCGTCCGCGAAGGTCACGCGCTGTCGGCGTGAAGGGGGGCAAGTGTCGAGTGAGTCACCCTCCTCGTAGAACCAGCCCGTCGATGCACCGGCGCACGCGGGGCGCTCATCGATGTTCTCGAGCGAACCATCCGGCAGCGTCCGCAGCTGACAAACGTTGCACAGCCTTCGGCCAAGTTCGTTCACATCGCCGAGGCCGTCCCCGTCTTGGTCCCGCGGGAAGCGCCCGCGCGTTAGCTCGCAGTTCTGACCTTCTGGTAGCGCTTCGACCACGTCGCATCCCACCCGTCCGCTCGCGTCGCGGTTCAGCGGCCGGGGCAAACAGGTGGCGCTGAGGATGAGCGCTAGCTTGTCGATGATCGCATCGAGCGCCGGTTCGAAACTGCGCTGGCAAATCGACTGAACCACCGCGGCGCCCCCCGCCGCGTCGATGCCCTGCGCGACTTCGACGATGCGACCGGGAGGGTCGGCCCGTCCGTTTTCGGACTGGCACGAAGCCACGAGCGGAAAGGTCCTGTCGAGCACGCCGTCGACGAGGTTCCGTCGCTCTACCATTGACTCGTCCCTCCCATCACCAACGAGCCGGCCGTAGTCCGTGTCTTCGCCCGTCGCTGGCGCGAGCTCCGGCGGAATGCCGGTGATCGCCGCAAAGACGAGCTGCGCCGGATCCTTGAGAGCGAGCAGGCCATCGACGTAGCGCGAGATCGGCAACAGCTTTTCTCGCTGCATGCCGAGGGTCGAGCAGCGCAGTCCCGTTAGCTGCGTCATGTCCAGCGAACTCGAGAACATGCTCACGTCGTGCGTGGAGCAATCGTCTTCGTCGGTAAGCATCACCACGGCCAGGATCGCGTCGTCGCGCACGAAGCCGCCGTTGACGTCCGCGCCGTGGCCCGTCGTCGGCACACCGGTCGTGACGTCCGGTGCAAAGGGCAGGCTGCTGCTCGCCTGTGTGACAGCCTTCAGCATCGCTTCGAGCTGCTGTTCGAAACCGCATCCCGCGATGCCGACGTTCGCCAAACACTCGACGCGGTCGGAAAATGCATCGACGTCGTCGCCGGCTTCGAACGTTAGAAACGGACCGCGTTCACCCCCGGCGCACGCGTCGACGGCAACCATCCGTCCGTCGCGCCCGATCGGACTGCTGCCGCAGTCGTTCCGTGCGCCACCCACGCCCATATCCGTCGAAACAACGCCGACGCGCAGGCTCGTCACGGGCGGAAAGGTGACTTCGTTTTCCGTGCCCTCGGCGAATACGCCGCTTGCGAGGACCGAAACGAGTCGACGGATCTCCCGCTGTAGCGAGGCTTGTTCCTCGGTCATCGATCCCGAGTCGTCGACGACAAAGAGCAGGTCGACCTTGTCCGTTCCGACGCGCGGTACCGCGATGCGCTGCGTAGCCGTGGTGCACGGATTGAAGGGTGCAAGCTCAAGGGACGGGCAGCCCGCCGTGAGCGCGAGGATGAGCATTGAGGACACGGCTACGCCGTGCCCATTCGCGTTGCGCGTCATGGAACTCCTTTCGCCCGTGGGCCCGGGCATGGCCGGACGGGAAGCGCCGGCTACAACGCTTCGTCGCCTGGGCCGCCGGCGATTTCCAACGCCCCGAGATTTTCCGTCCAGCTCGCTAAAAGATGTCGGGCCCCGCGCGATACGGTAGCGTCAGGCCATGGCCTCCGTGCTCGTCGTGGACGACGAAGAGAACATTCGGCTCGTGCTCGAGACGCTGCTGCGAAAGCACGGCTTCGAGGTGCAGACGGCGTCGAGCGCCGAGCGTGCGCTCAAGGCCATTGAAAATTCCGAGCCGGACTACGTGCTCGCCGACGTACGCATGCCTGGAATGAGCGGGCTTGAGCTCTGCGAAACGCTTCGCACCCGCGACGCGTCACCGACGGTGATCTTAATGAGCGCCTTTGGCAGCGTCGAGCTTGCGATCGATGCGATGAAGGCCGGTGCGTATGACTACGTGAGCAAGCCATTCAAGAAGGACGAAGTGCTGCTCACGCTTCGCAAGGCCGAGGAGCGTGAGTCCCTTCGCCGGGAAAACGCGCGCCTGCGCGAAGCGCTGCTCGAGAGCCAGTCCTTCGGCGCGATGATCGGCGAGAGCGAGCCCATGCGTTTGGTCTTTCGCATGATCGAAAAGGTCTCGGCCTTCGCCACCACCGTTCTGATTCAGGGTGAGAGCGGCACGGGCAAGGAGCTCGTGGCGCGAGCGATTCACGATCGTTCGCCGCGAAAGGACGCGCCCTTCGTTGCCGTGAACTGCGGCGCGATTCCCGAAGCGCTGCTCGAGAGCGAACTCTTTGGCCACAAGCGCGGCGCCTTCACCGATGCAACGCGCGATAAGCGCGGCCTCTTCGACGAAGCCGACGGCGGCACGCTCCTGCTCGACGAGCTGGGCGAGCTTCCGCTGACGCTGCAGGTGAAGCTTCTGCGCGTACTGCAGGAGGGCACCTTTCGACCGCTCGGCGGAACACGCGATCATTCGGTGGACGTGCGCGTCGTTGCTGCCACCGTGCGCGACCTCGCCGCTCGGGTCGAGGAGGGCGCCTTTCGCGAAGATCTCTTCTACCGCCTGAACGTGTTGCAAATCGTCGTGCCGCCGCTTCGCGAACGCGGCGGCGACATCGAACTGCTCGTCGACCGCTTCGTCGAACGCTTCAACCGCCGCCTCGGCACCTCCCTCGAAGGCGTCGATAAGGACGCGAAGAAGCTGCTTCGCGAGTACCATTGGCCGGGCAACGTGCGCGAACTCGAGAACGTCATCGAGCGCGCCGTCGTGCTCGCGGACGGTCCGCAAATCGGCGCGCAGGACCTACCGCCGGCGCTTCGCGAGCCGGTCGATCCCGCCAAGATCGTGCTCGCCTCCGGCGACCTCAGCATCAAGAAGATGCAGCGCTATATGGAGCGCGAGCTCATTTCAAAAGCCCTCGAAAAGACCGGCGGCAACCGCACGGCGGCGAGCAAGCTACTCGAAATCAGTCACCGCGCCTTGCTCTACAAAATCAAAGACTACGGCCTGAAGTAGAGCGCTTCCCATGCGTCGCCCCACTGCGCCCGTTCACATGACCGTCCGCCATCCCTCGAAGCGTGTCCCTGGCGGCGGGCACATGCTGGAGTTCGCGCAGTCCGCCTCGAACCGCAGGCCAACGTTCGTCGCGCGCTTTTGTCGGACTGGCGATCGTCGTCGCCCCCGGCCCGTACGGTCGGCGCACCGAAGCACCTCAACGCGCGCGGTCTCGCGTCTGCGATGAAGTCTCCGGTGTCGAGGGTGAGCGGCGGGCTTCTTCTCGTGATGCTGCTCGGCTGCGTCGATACGGAGCGCCTCTACGTTGGCGCCCTAAGCCTCGCCCTCGGATCGCTTGGAGCCATCCTACTGCTTATTTTGGTCGTTCGTGGGTGGCGTAGGCGGCGCCGCGAGCGTTCCGCCGAACACGCTTCAGGAAAGCGCTTGGGCCGCGTGTTCGACGGGTGTGTTGTCGCCGTCAGCATTCTCGTCTGCATCGTGGGCATGCTGGGGCTCGTGCGGGTCCCACTTCGCGGCGTGCCCATGGCGTTTCCGCTTTACCTGGTTCTCTTTGCGACGCCGGCCCTGTTTATCGCCGCGCTTTTTGTTCTCGCCCATGAACGGCGGTGGCCGTGGCGAGCTTTGGTGCCGGGGGTTGCCCTCTACGCGGTCCTGTTCGTCTTCGTCGGCGTTGCCTATCGTCCGGGAATCCGGATTCCGGACGGCGAAGCGGTGGAGCTAGCGGTTTCACGCGCGGGCGTGTGCGAGCGCTTTGAGGGCGGCCAAGTCGTGTGTCGTGGCCGACACCAGGGGAACCCCGGCCGCTGGCCGATCCCGATCGACGTCGCGCCAGCGCGCGGGCTCCATGCCGCTGGCGTCGTAGCTTGTGCGGAGACGTCGCGGGGCGCCTGGTGTTGGGACGGACCACGACCGGAGCGCTTCTGCGAAGGAGCGACGAGCGTAGCCGCATTCGGCCTCGGCGCAGCCTGTGAGATTGGCGACGACAGGAAGGCGTTCACCGGTGAAGGGGATGTTGCGATGTGGGAGCTTGCGCGCGTTCCCCTTCGGCGGTTCGCCATGAGCTCTTGGGCCGCTAGTGGCGCACGCGCGTGCGCTATCGACGAGCTTGGCGATGTCCACTGTGCAACTCGACGGGTGCTTGAACGGGGAGGCGGGATGCAGCGGGAACCCGCGCTCTCGCCGGCCGAGGGCGTGGTCTTGCATGGACGTCATGCGTGTAGCTGGTTTGAGTCGACCGTTCGCTGTGATCTGAGCTGGCTTGGAGACGAGACCGGTTTTGATGCGCGTGTTGAATCGTTAACGCTCGGTCCCGGCCATGCATGCGCCCTATCGGCGGGCGGCGTGTACTGCTGGGGGCGAGGTCGAGCGGGAGTCCTCGGTGTTGGCGTCGTCGACCACAACGCCCCCGTGCGCGTTGAACTGGCGGGCCCCGTCCGCCAGCTGGACGGAGCGTCGGAGTTCACGTGCGCGTTGACGGCCGAGGGCTCGCGCTGCTGGGGCGTACTCCCACCGCGCGTCCGTTACCGGGAACGCTCGCAGGTGGATCGCAGAACCGATCTGGGCGCGCTGCTGGACGTATTCGGGCAGCGCCGCTTTCGTGATCGCCCCTCGGCCCTCGCAGGTCCATGAGAGGCCGCGGCGATCTTTGGGATGAGCTCTAGGCCGGAAACGTCACGAGCCGGCGCGATGATCGTGCAAGTCCTGGACGCTACAGTGCTTTCGCGAAGAGCGACGAATACACACTGTATTTTAGCGATGAGCGTTTCCTCGAATCGTGGTCCGTTGTTTAGAACACCGTGCCCGGCCGAGGCATCGAACGCGGCAGAGGATACGCTTGTCGTCGGCGCTCGTGTTCGGAGCCTTCTTCCGCGTCGTCGTCGTGCCCTTCGTCGACGGCTGCCGAGTCTTCAAAGGTGGTGACGCTTCCATCGGCGCGAATGATTTCGATGGTCAGCGGGATGTCGCCTTGGCGCCGGGGCCGCGCCATGCGGCGCCGCTGAGCACGACGAGCCGGACCCCGAAGGGTGCCGTAGCGTGCTCGCCGACCCGGCCGGGACCAGTCCACCCATTGGGTGCGCACCAAACGCGCGTCCACGTGAACGAAGGTGCTGCGCGGGTAGTAGCCGCAGCCCGCATGATCGAAGCGTCGGCAGCGCTCCCATATCGCACGGTTGGCCACGCCGCGGATGCGCAGGTCGAGGGCTCGCCCGCGCGTGTGCCGAGACGTCTCGCGCGTGTAGCCGCCGGCCTCGCGAAAGCCGCTCACCACCTGGATCGTACGTCCGCCAAAGTGGTCCGAGAGCCGCGCCAGCAGGAGCGCAAGCCTCGGATGCGGCATGCGTAAGGGGTCGTCGTCGAGGCGTCGCATCATTCGACCGAGCGGTGCCAGACTCGCTTCGACGACGCGCCCTTCGCTATCGACGAGCTGCAGCGTTTCGCGCTGATCGCGCCGTTGAATCGTGATGCGCCCAGGAACCTCGGGCTCGCCGTAGTCGCGCGGTTCGGAGCGTTGAAAGCCCGGCACGACGAGGCGCTGACCCACCTGCAGGGCTCGGCCGCGGCGCAGTCGGTTGGCGCGCCGCAGCTCGCTCACGCTCACGTTTGCGCGCCGCGCAACGTGCGAGAGCGTTTCCCCGCGACGCACGAAGAGCTCGCCCGGATCGGGAATGCGCAGCACCTGGCCCGGACGAAGGTTTGCTGAGCGCAGCCGGTTCGCCGCGCGCAGGTCCTGCACGCTTACACGGTAGCGCCGCGCAATGCGCGCGAGGCTTTGGCCCGCGCGGACCCGGTGCTCGCGGGCCGCGGTGACGGAGGGGGCGCTCCAAAGGGCGAGGCCGATCAGGAACGCTGCGAGGGCCGCGAAGCACCGACCCCAGTCCCATATCTTCCGCCTTTTTTTCCTCATCGCGTCGTTGCCGCTGCCGGCTTCCGCGAGTCTCACGCTGTGGGGGCGGTCCCGCAAGCCGGCGGCGAGTCGCTTTCCGCCGAGACTGTCGCCGCCGAAGCTGCTAAGCACGCACCATGAAGTACCGCGTGACCCTCGGCGGCGAAGAGCGTGAGATCGACGTGCAAACGACGGCGGGCGCGATCGTCGTGCGCGTCGACGGCAAGCCTTACGAGTGCGATGCGCGGCCCGTGCCCGGCGGCATGCATGTGCTCATCGACGGTCAGTCCTTCGACATCGCCGTGGGCGGAAAGGGAAGCACGCGGGACGTCGCGGCTCTCGCGATGCGTCATCGCGTGGAGATCGTCAGCGATCGCGAAGGGGGCCGAAAGAAGAAGGGTCTAAAGGGCGGCGGCGCTGGCGAACTGCGGGCTCCGATGCCGGGCCGAGTGGTCGCCATTTCCGTGGCCGAAGGCGAAAGCGTGGCCATCGGCGACCCCCTCGTCGTCATTGAGGCGATGAAGATGCAGAACGAGCTTCGCGCGGAGGCCGCCGGCAGGGTCAGCAAGGTCGCCGTCGCCGTCGACCAAAACGTCGAGGCGGGCGCGTTGCTCGTCACGGTCGATGTCGAAGGCTGAGTCGAACGCGTCGGCTCGGAAGGCCGAAGAAGGTTCGAAGAAGAAACGCCGGTTCCAGGTCTACGATCCGCTGACGCAGCTTGTGCTGACGATTCCGGTCTTCCTCACCTACCACCTCGGTATTCTCTTCCTCGACATTCGCAACGGCGTCGACTTTGC
>JBCCRV010000075.1:0-16435 GCA_039201085.1 Myxococcota bacterium
CCGCTACGCGTTCGCCTTCGGCGTAGACCGCATAGAGCATGGACGTGGTTCCCCCCACGACGTGACGCTCTAAGAGGTCGCCCAAGCGGACTTCGACGTCACCGTTGTCTGAGGTGTGACCGATCTGCTGTTCGAAGCCGTCATAGGCGTACGTGAGCGTGGGGTCGTTCGAGAACCAGTTTGGGGCGGGGTCAATGGTTCGTGGCAAGTCGAAGTTGGTGTAGGTGGCGGTCTGTCCGCCGCCGAGTCCCGTTCGACGTCCGCGCTCGTCGTACGTCAGTGAGGTCGAGCCGCTAGTCGTGACCATGTGCGGACCGGCGCCGCCTTGGCCGAAGGAACGTGTACCGCTTGCGCCCAGGTACTGGTTACCGATCGGGTCATAGCGGTAAGAAATGTTTGCGGCGCCTCGGCTCCAGCTCGAAAGGCGACCGCGCATGTCGTACCCGAACCGCTGCGTTTCGCCGGCGACGAGCTCGTCGAAGTTCTCGATGCGACCGTCAACCCGATACTGGTAGCTGTCGCGATCGACGAATGCGCTTCCGCCCGCCGTCGCTCGAAGCTCGTCCATGAGGTGATGGGTAGGATCGTAGTCGCGCGTAAGCGTTACGTCGCCGCGTATGTCCTTCGTAACGCGGCGAAGTGCGTCGTTTCGCCCCTTCGCCTTCCATACAGTCGATCCGTTGAACTCGACAAGACCGAGCTCCCCGAAGGAACTGTAGGAGAGGGAGTACTGCACCGTGCCGCTAGTTAGCGCCGGGACTTTGATCGATTGAAGCCGACCCGTCGCGCTGCCGTAGTCCATCTCGGCAAACAGCGTCGCGCCAAGGGCCGTTTGCTCGATGCGCTCCTGCCGGCCGAAATTGTCGTACTCGAAGCGCGTGTCCGCATCGGGACCGTCCACTCGACGAAGCTGGCCCAGGCCAAAGCCGGCGGCGTCGTCCCAGTAGTACTCGGTCTTGCCGTCCAACGAGTCGACGATCTGTTCAAGTCGACCGAGTGCGTCGTAGCTGAAGCGCCGCCGCTCCTGCACCACGGGATCGACGTCGATCACCCGAGTCAAACTTCCAAACCCATCGTACTGGTAGCGGGTTGTGCCTTCGTCCGGATCGATGACTTCTTCGGCGCGTCCGCGCGTGTCGTACCAATAACGCTGAACGTTGCCATAGACGTCCGTGGCCGTTCCCAGCAGACCGAAAGGGCGGTACCCATACGTTACGTCGGAGCGGGTGCCGTCGACCGAAGGTTCACGCCGACGGTCGACGCGACCGGCGCTGTTTCGGCGCGTTTCGTATTCGCCCCCCGTTGGCTCGGTGCGCGTTTCGATTCGTCCGTCGTACGCCCAGCTGCGTTGGCCGCCGAAGAGGTTGTCGTGGGTGAGAGCGCGAGACCACGCGTCGTACGAGATGCTCTCGAACGACGGTGTATCCGTCGGGCCGTGCCAGTTCGACCGGCGCTCCAGTCGCCCGAACGGATCTTACTCAAAGACCTGCTGGTAGTAGCTCGACGCGCCGCTTCCGTGCCGCCGAACGGCACGCACCAGTTGGCCGCGGCCGTTCACTTCGCCGGTGGTGGAGCGACCGGAGGCGGCGTTGACGTGCACTAGTATATGATCGCCCACGGCTTCGTACTCGACCAGGTCGTCCACACCCTGGCGGTGCATCTGTACGGGCTGGCCGAATCCGTCGTAGCGCGCCCACTGATGCCGATTAGGGCCATGGGGGTTCACGGCTTCTTCATCGAGCAGCGCGCCCAGTCCATCGTCGAAAAGTAGCTCAATCTCATGACCGAGGGCGTTACGGACAAGCGACGGGTAGATGCTATCGCCGGCGTACACGGTTTCCGTGACGCGGCTCTCGGAACCGGCTTTGATCTCAAACCGCTCCTCGTTGCCGAAGGCGTCATAGTCGTGGTGAAACTCGACTCGAAGCTCCGGTCCGCCGCCGGGTTCAGCCGTTTCGGTCTTCAGTCGACCATCAGGATGGTAGTCAAAGAAGGTGGTCCGTGAAGCCACGTCGCCTTCGACGATGCTCGTGATGTAACGTTCGCGAATCAACCCGATTTGAAATGGCCCGATCAGGTTCTCGAGCACGTAGGTCGCGACCGTGCGATCGGCACCTAGCAGGTCTGTGATCGTCTCTTCCTTCAGTGTTCCCCAACTGTCGAAGGCTCGATCGGTCCGGTGTTGGAAGAAGGGAACCAAATCGGTTTCGGAGGTGCCGAACGAGCAGTCGTACGATCGGTCCTCTTCGACTTCCGTGAGCACGCGGTACGCGTCCGTCGCAGAGTCGTCCGTTTGAGTTTGGTACGTATACCGAACATCACGTCCTTCATCGCATGAACCGCTGCTCCAATCCTCGTACAAGCGACGGGCGGGGAGTCCAGCATTGACCGTTAGATCCAAGCGATTGCCAACGTCGGCGAGCGTCCGGTCGAACTGGTAGCGCGTGATGAGGTCGTCGTCGTTTCTGAAGCTGTGCGTGCCGTATCCTAGGCTATTCCGCCGTCGAACGTCGACGAGACCGTCTCGGAACCAGTGGTCGACAAAGTGATCGCCGGAGTCGCCGAGCGTGTGCTTGAGGGTCACCACAACGCGTTGGGGCGCCATCGCTGCCCTCGGATAGGCGTGAAGGGGATCGGTTGGTACCTCGGCCGTATCGAAGCCGTAGACGAAGTGTGGAAACGTGCCGCCGTCATGTACGGCAATGAGCCGGTCGCCCGGGCCTGCATTGATCGTGTCAAACTCGAGGCGGCCGTTCCGAATCTGCGAAAACTCGCGCACGCCGTCGCCATTGCGATCCATCAGTCGCACTTGAGAAAGGGCGAAGCGGAGCTGCTGAGGTGGCGCCGACGCGGGAATAGCTGGTAGATCTGTGCGTTCACCCGGGGCGGCTAGGTCGAGTACTTCGAACGTCTCGCCCCTCGACAAGTGAAGACGTACGGCCGGCGGCGTGGCTGCTCCCGCCCCTCGATGGAACGGGACCAGCATGTCGTCGCGGCCGTCATGATTGAAATCGGCGACCTGGACCGCACTCGTAGCCGACAGCAGCAAATAGTCGAGCGTAGGCAAACTTGGATCAAAGGGTGACTGCGGCGGGCCGAAACCACGACCGGTGTTCAATCGAAGCGTAGGGCCGCCCGTTGTATCGAGGGTGAGTGCGTCCTGAAGGCCGTCGCCATTGATGTCCAGGAACACGTAGGAGATCTCGATATCTTCACCGCTGGGGTGCGTAAAGTCCTGAAGCGGCAGATGAATAGCCGGCATCTCACCTGCCGGCGTTCCAATCGTAAGCAGCGAGGTGAGCGTCGGATCGGGCGACGGCGCTCCCCCTAGGTGGTCGAGAATGCCGAGGCCGTTGGGGTCGTACCCGGCGGGCCAAGTCAGCACTTCTTGCTTGCCATCACCGTTGAGGTCGGCCACCACCCGTTGCGTCCAGAGGGGATCGTCGCCCAGCGCCTGATTGGATACGGGGAATGCTGACGCACGCTGCGCCATCCAATCAAAGGATGCCGCGCGATGGTCGAGTACTCCACTCTCGCTGAGACATGTCCCAAACGCGTCGGCGCCCCCGTCGCCATTGAAATCACCGACGATTGGACCGGGGATCACCCAATCGATCCACGTTGTGCAATCGAGGTAGGCTTCATCAAGCAGGTGAACCGTTGCCCCATCGGCCGGGCTCGGTCCCGAAGGGAGTACATCGTAGAGGTCCCAAGACCAGGCATCGGGCGTTGAAGCACTCACCTGCTGAACGATCAGCTCGTCCGTGCCGTCTTCGTCGTGGTCGACCACCGTGAACCAGCGAAGGTTCGGAAATCCGGCCTCGCGCTGTACATCACGGCTTAACCCCGTGTCGATGGGCGGTGTGAACGTGCTTACAGGATGCGACAGGACGACCCCTGGCTCGGGAGTAGTGGTGACCCACCCGAAACGCATGAAGATGCGCCGGTTCGAACCGCCATTGGTGCGTTCGTGATAAACAATGTCGTCGAGGCCGTCACCGTTGAAGTCGCCTACTTCGAGCATGCTTTCCCACGCTTCGCCAAAGTCCCACCCTTTCGGCAGGTCGAAGCTTGACCAGCTGCCTCCGGCTGACGAGACGGTCTGATCGGACCAATCGAACGTCGTCGGGGGTCGACACGTAGCGAATCGGTCACACTCGGTGATCTCCTTCAGGACGTCGCGTCCGCCAGCGGACAGTTCGTATTCGAGCGGGTAACGCCGCACGAGGGAGCCGCTCACGTTCATGCGGATCTCCTTGACGCGCTGGCTTAGAAGACGATGGGCCCCTGCTGTAAAGAAGTTCTCGCTCGCGCTGCGCGCTTCGTATTCGAAGACAATCTCGCGCGTGGGCGCGCGCGTCGCATGGCCCGTGTAGCGAATGCGATCGAGCAGGTGCTCGAAGCTGCCGTCGGAAGACTCATCGAGGTCGTACTCGTAGTCGATCTGATTGCCGCTGCGGTCTTCTTCACGCGCGATGAGCCACTCGAGCTCACCATGGGGACCGGCCTGCATCGTGCCGTCAGGGTTGCGGTCGCCGTGGCGAACGGAAGCAGTCGCCGCATTCTTTCCGCCGTAGTATGTGCGACTACCGTCGCGGTGCGTGATTTCGAAGACATAGCCAGTACTTGGATTGGCGCGACGAATCCGATCCACAGCGCGGCTCTCCACCCGGTACTCGGCGCTCGATGACCAGTAGCTGGACGTCGCGTCAGTCGCGACGAGCCGTACGCCGTTCAGGCAGAGGCGGTCGTCGTCGGTGAAGCGGACGGCGGTCGTATCGCCGTCGAGGTCGATGTCTTGCCCGCAGCGATGGATGCGCGAACCGACCGAGAGGTCGAAGCCCACGCCGTACACGCTTGAACCGCGGCCCGAGGAGTAGGAGAGCGTGAGGTTGGGTTCCCAGCCCGCGCGGCCCGGAGGAACCGTGAGTTGCAGGTGCCAGTTGGCCTCGCCGGTGTCCGACACGCTCGCAACGCCGCGGAGCCTCTGCACGGGCTGCTTCTCATCGCCAACCCTGCCCAGCGATGTAAGTGCAGCTTGTGAACCCGAGAACTCAGGGACGTCCGTGCACGCGACGCCGAGAAGCGCAAGCAGAAACGCTCCCAGGCGTTGCCAGCAGGCGGGTGAGCAGTCTAGTGTACGAATAAACGGTGCGTGACGCATCGGCTTCTAGTAGCACCATGAGTAGAAAAAAAGCAACCTTAAATACGACACACAAACCGGTGGGTAAGCCAGAAGAACGATGTCCTCCTGGGCATACCGGCACTCACTCATATGCAGGAAAAACATGCATTATCCTGACCATTTCTGCAGGTTTGCTTTCCGGTTGCGCGGACAGCTTTACTGCTGACCCGCTCTCTGACGCAGGTACTATCGACACATTCATGTCACAAGATCACACATCCGGAGTTGATGATTCCACTGACCATCGCACGCCTCTTTCGATCGTTTGTCCAAGCATGCAGGAAGGGCGGGTGGACGAGGCGTTGGAGGTGCAGGTCACGCCGATGGGCGCATCGGTCGGTCAGCTGAGCTTCACGTGGGAGCTGCCGGGCAGCGAGGTGGCTACAGAGGTTCCGCGCGTCACGTTTACTCCCTCCGAGCCGGGTACGTTCACTGTTCGGGCAGTTGCCACAGACGAAATAGGGCGCGCGGCGTCCTGTGACATCACCCTCACCGTAGAACCCTCGCTTCGCCTCGCGTGCCCAGCGCCGATCGAGACGCCCCCTTTCACGACGGTGGACGTCCGCGTGGAGCTGGAGGGGGAGCTAGCCAGCGAGAGCTGGCGCGCACTTCGGTGGCCCGATACGGAGGACCCACCGCAGATCGATGAGTCGGGCGTGGGAGCAGCGCAGGTTACGGTGGGCGGACTCGGCACCTACACCTTTAGCTACGCCGCAACGGCGCTAAACGGCGAAGAACTATTGTGCGAGGTGGTCATTCGAACAATCGGTGACGCCCCCTCTCCAGCCTGCCCGGCAGCCATCGAAGGCGATGCAGGCGAGACCTTTGAGCTGCGGCTCCGAGACGTCGCGGGCACCATAGAGGATGTTGATTGGACCGTCGCCGACCGCCCTCGAACATCGCGCCTCGCTCAGCCTGCGTTGGAGGATGAACGGGGCTGGGTCTTTACACCCGACGCTGTAGGTCGCTATCGCCTAGTTGTCTCGCTGCGCTTGGACGGCGCTGAGCAGCAGTGTGAGGTGCCTCTGGCCGTCCGGAACCGTGCAGCGTTACGAGTTGAAATGGCGTGGAATACGGAAGGCAACGCTGACCTGCGTCTCGGAAATCCGATGGTGCGAACGGTCGGAAGGGACACAGCCGATGTTTGCCATTCCCGCAACTGTGATGAAAGCCGGGGGCACGTTCTTGACTGGGGCGGACGCTTCGATCGGGAGGACAATCCCCGGCTGTTGCAAGACGCATCCGCCTTCGGACCAGAAACCATTGTCCTGTCACGGGTTCCGTACAACGGCACGTTCTTGGTGGGTGTAAGCAGTCGATTCAATGCGCAGGCGGAAATTGCTGTCTATTGCGGCGGCGCGGAGCTCGAGGCGACACGGGTCCTTGAGCACCAGCTTCGAACCAATGAGATTCGGGTCGCCGCCGAAGTGGACATCGACGGCGACGAATGCACGGTTCGCATTCCCGACTGAAATCGATTGGTTAGTGGACCAAATACGAGGTCCCCGCGTCGGACTAGACGGACGACCGAACACGAAAGAGTCGCCGGTATGGGGTACCAGGCTGCTCTCGACGACAATGCAGAAGCCCTTCAACCGCTGAAATCGGACGAATAGGTAGTTCTCGAGTGTCTGCCATCCATCGAGTGATGGAGCGCGAGAGTTCGCGTTCAATGGTGCTCTCTCGTTCCCGAATCGCTCGAAGCGCATTCGCGGCAGAAGCCGATACCGCTTCGAAATCAACGGCGCGCGCACCGCGGCCACCATCAACACGTTGCACGTCACGGCCGATTGCCCATGCCCGAACACGGGAGCACTACGGCCCTCTACCGTCGGCTCGAGAAGGGAGGCCAGACAAGCTCGGCTCTTGCGTGGTACGGGACACCTATGAAGCGTTGTGCGCTCTTGGCCCTTTGGTTCGCGTCCTGCACGTGCGGACCGAGTGCGCCGACGCAGACGCCCGAAAGCGAAGGGGAAGCGGTGACCATTCAGAACCCGAGCCTGCCCGGCGTTGAAGGCGACGCCGCGCTCGATGAGCGGCTGGCTGAAGCGCTGGCTGCGAAGGGCCCCGACTATGTGCCGCGCACGCGTCACATGAACGGGGATGCGCCGATGTATACGAACCGGCTCATCGAAGAGACGAGTCCGTACCTGCTTCAGCACGCGCACAACCCGGTGAACTGGTCGCCTTGGGGGGACGAAGCGTTTGCGCGCGCCCGCGCCGAGGGAAAGGCCGTGCTGCTCAGCGTGGGCTACAGCACGTGCCACTGGTGCCACGTGATGGAGCACGAGTCCTTCGAGGACGAGGCCATTGCTGAGTACATCAATGCGCACTTCGTGCCGATCAAAGTCGACCGGGAGGAGCGCCCGGATATCGACGCGATCTACATGGGCGCCGTGCACGCGATGACGGGCCGGGGCGGCTGGCCGATGACCGTGGTGATGACGCCGGACGGCGATCCGTTCTTTGCGGGCACGTACTTTCCGCCGCGCAGCGGCGTGCGCGGCGCACGGCGCGGGTTCGACGGTATTCTGCGCGAGCTGGCGGAGCGCTACGCGTCCGCGCCATCCGAGGTGCTCGCCGAAGCGCAAAACCTTAGTCAGCGCCTGATGGCGCAGGCGGCGCCCCAGCCGCCGAGCGGTGTGCCGAGCGCTTCGATCATTCCGCAGTTTGCGGGCCGCATTGCCGATGGCTTCGATCCGGTCCGCGGAGGCTTCAGCCGGCCACCGAAGTTTCCCCAGCCGGCGCGGCTGGGACTTCTCCTTCGGGCCGCGCGCCGCCAGGGCGACGACGCATTGGCGGAGAAGGTCTTCTTCACGCTGCGTAAAATGGCGGGCGGCGGCATGTACGACCACGCGGCGGGCGGCTTTCATCGCTACTCGACGGACAGCGAGTGGCTCGTTCCGCACTTTGAGAAGATGCTCTACGACAACGCGCAGCTCGCCGTCGCATACCTGGAGGGTTATCAGGCCTCGGGCGATACGGACTTCGTGCGTGTCACGCGGGAGATCCTCGATTACGTCGATCGCGAGATGCGCTCACCGGATGGCCTCTTCTACTCGGCGACGGACGCCGACAGCCTCGCGCCCGGTACCGATTTGAACGCGAATGGAAATGCAAACGCGGATGGCGCGACTCATATGGAAGAGGGCTACCACTTCACCTGGACCGCCGCCGAACTTGAAGAGGCGGTGCGAACGGGCTGGTCGTCGGAGCGAAGTACGGGGCCGTCGGAGCGACCGGGCGTCGACTTTGCCCTTCAGGCGCTTCGGTCCTACCACCCGATGCAGCCGAACTTTGAGGGGCGCATCATTCTGCATGCGCCGCGCACGATCGGCGAAGTCGCCGCGTCCCTCTCCGTCGAGCGAAACGTGCTTCAGGACACGTTACGGCGCATTCACGCGATCCTTCGCGAAGCCCGCGAGGTTCGCCCCGCGCCCCTTCGCGACGACAAGGTGCTGACGGCGTGGAACGGCCTGATGGTGAGCGCCTACGCGAAAGCCGCCTTGGCCTTTGCAGACGAGCGCTACTTGGAAATCGCCACGCGCGCCGCCGAACAGCTGCTTCGCCTCGTCGACGACGAGGGCCGGCTCATGCGCAGCCGCCGCGAAGGACGCGTTCGCCATCGCGCCTACCTTGAAGACTATGCGTTTCTGATCGCGGGACTGCTCGATGTGCACGAAGCCAGCGGCGATGCGCGCTGGGTCGACGCGGCGCTCACTCTGCAGCGTGAGCTTGACGCGCACTTTGCCGATCGTGTGTCCGATCCAGAAGGGGGCGCGTACTTCGTCACCGCCGACGACGCGCCGGCCTTGCTCACGCGCGAAAAGCCGTTTCAAGACGGCGCCATTCCGTCGGGCAACTCCGTGCAGCTCGATAATCTCCTTCGCCTCGAGCAGCTCACGGGCGAGGAGCGCTACCGTTCACAGGCGGAATCGCTCCTTTCGGCCTTCGGCTCGGCCCTTCGACGCTACGGCCACGCGGCGCCGCGCATGCTCATGGGCCTCGACCGCTATACGGACACGGCGCGCGAAGTGGTCATCGCCAGCGAAAGCGCGCCCTATGCCGAGCCTTCAGCGCTCATGCGATCGCTCGGCGCCACCTTCCTGCCAAACCGCGTGGCCACCCTCGTCCAGGGCAGCACACAGTCCGAGAGCGCCCTTCCCTTTCTTCGCGGCAAGGGGCCGATCGACGGCGAGCCCACGGCCTACGTCTGCGAACGCGGACGGTGCGAGCGCCCCGCCCAGGATGCGTCAACCTTCGAACGCCAGCTTGCCCCCGTTTTGCCCTACGCTACGGAAGAGACGCCATGAGCGCACCGGAGCCCACCACTTTCGATTCGAACGGCCAGGCCCTCAGCCTGCGCGTTTGGGAACCGGTCGGTCCGCCGAAGGCGCTGCTGCAAATCGTGCACGGCATGGCGGAGCACATCGCCCGCTACGACCGACTCGCCCGCGCCTTCACCAGCCGCGGCTATCGCGTGTTTGGCCACGACCACCGTGGTCACGGCCTTACGGCGACGAAGGAAACGCTCGGCCACCTGGGGTCCTTCTCGGCCTGCGTCGAAGACCTGAGAAACGTCTCCGCGTCGATGCAGCCCGACCCGGCGCTGCCCATGGGGATCTTTGCGCACTCGCTCGGTTCGTTCATGGCGCAGGAGCTGCTCCTGCAGGCGCCGGACCACGCCGGCGCCTGGGCGCTGAGTGGCTCGAATGGCAAGCCGCCGCCGATTGCCCAGGTCGGTCGCCTGGTTGCGCGCATCGAACGCTTTCGCCTCTCGCCCACGCGGGAGAGCCGACTCTTGCAGTTCCTTTCCTTCGGCAAATTCAACGACGACTTTCCCGGTCGTACGGACTTCGACTGGCTCAGCCGCGACGACGCCGAGGTCGACAAATACGTCGCCGATCCCCTCTGCGGCTTCGGCGTGTCCGCCGGAACCTGGGTGTCCTTCTTAGACGCCCTCGGCCCCGCCGCCGATCCCTTTCGGCAGCGCATGCTCCCGCGCGACACGCCCCTCTACCTCGTTGGCGGGGACCAAGATCCCGTCAGCGAAAAGGGCAAAGGCATGCGCGCCCTCGAATCCGCCTATCGCCTGGCGGGCCTTCGCGACGTCACCCTTCGCCTCTATGAAGGTGCGCGGCACGAGATCGTGAACGAAACGAACCGAGACGAAGTGACGGACGCGCTCGTCGCCTGGTTCGACGAACGCCTCTTTCCGTGAGCAGCGCCTCCGCTTCCGCATGGCTCGCCGCATCGCGCCTGCGCGCGTCGGCGGTGATCTTGGCCCTTTCGCTCGCGATCGCCGTAACGGCGATGGTCATCTCGCCGCCGCAGGGAAGCGCAGACGTGCCGCGCGCCACGGGCCTCGCGCTCAGCGCCGGCGTGCTTTCGCTGGTCGTCTACGGACTTGCGGGCCGCTGGAAACACGGCAGCCGCGTTCGGCTTGAGCGACTCGCCCTCGGCTACCAGCTGCTCGCTGGCCTCATCGTATCGCTCACGGAAGTGCTCTTCACGTACAACGCGGACGCCACCGTGCGCGGCGTGTCGTGGGTGTGCCTTTGGATCGTGCTCTTTCCCGTCGTCGTTCCGATGCGGCGTCGGCGCGCCCTCATCGGCGCCCTCGGCACGGCGTGCTCCGGTGCCTTGGCCCTTTGGGTGGCGCGGGCGTCGGGCTTTGCGGAAGCGCCGCTGCAGACGGACATCTACCTGCTCCTGCCGAACTTTTTGGCGGCAGGCATCGCGCTCATCCTTCACCGCATCGTCGGCGGCTTGCGCGCGCGGGTGGATCGCGCCGAAGCGATGGGCGCCTACCAGCTGGAGTCGCCCATCGGCGCCGGCTCGATGGGCGAGGTTTGGCGCGCTTCCCACCGGCTTCTGGCGAGGCCGGCCGCTATCAAGGTGATCCGGCGGCGCTCGATGGCGGCGGGTGAACTGCCAACGCACCATCGCGGGCCCGACCAAGAGGAAGACTTCGAACGCGAGGCGCAGGCCCTCGCAAGGCTCAGCTCACCGCACACGGTGCAGCTCTACGACTTTGGCCGCACCGCGTCCGGCGAGCCCTACTACGCGATGGAGCTGCTCGACGGCAGCGATCTTCAGCGGCTCGTCAACGGCCACGGTCCGCTCCCGCCGGCGCGCGCCGTGCATTTCTTGAAGCAAGCGTGCCGCTCGCTCATCGAGGCCCACGACGCCGGCTTCGTTCACCGTGATATCAAACCCGCCAACCTCTTTGCTTGCGTGCTTGGCGGTCGGCACGATCGACTCAAGGTGCTCGATTTTGGGCTCGTGGCGCTCGGTGATGCAGAGGGTCCGTTCGTGGGCACGCCGGCCTATGCGCCGCCCGAAGGATCCGCATCGGCCGCCGCCGATCTCTACTCCCTTGGGGCCGTCGCCTACTTCCTGCTAACGGGGTCAGCGCCCTTCGAGAAAGCCTCGATGCCGGCGATGGCCCTCGCTCACCGCAACGAAACGCCCAAGGCGCCGAGCAGCCGGCGGGAGGGAATCTCGGCCGCCCTCGATGCGATCGTTTTGGACTGCCTAAAGAAGGCCCCGAGCGAGCGGCCGGCGAGCGCGGCGGCGCTGCTAAAACGACTGGAAGCGCTCGAACTGACCTGGTCCGACGAAGACGCACGGGCGGCCCATCCCTCACGGTAGACAGCGGGAGGCCGTGAAGCCATTCTCCCGTCGGGAGGTGGAACGATGACGCGAAGGGGAGCGCTCACACTGGTATGGCTCATCACCGCGTGCGGCGGCGAGTCCGAGTCGGAATCGCCGCCGCAGACGGAAGCGCCCACCGAAGCGCCGTCCGCCGAGGGGCCGCACGCCGAAACGCCGTCGGGCGAAACGCCGTCGGCCGAAACACCCCGAACCGAAACCAACGCGGCGGAAGTGGCCGAGGCCCCCGAAAACGCCGAGGGCAGCGCGGCGCCCGCCGAAGCGAACGCGGTGCCGTCGGCGGGCATCGCCTTTGGTGCACCGCGGGAAGTTGCTGGCGAAGAACTGCTGCGCGCCGTCGCCTTCGAGGTCACGACGAGCAGCAACTACCGCGATGACTCGGCGCAGGTGGAGCGTCTGACGGACGGCGATTTTCGTACGGCGTGGAACTCGGCGACGAAAGCCGAAGGCGACACGTCACCGGAAACGATCACTGTCACCCTTCCCGATGGCGTGCGCGTCCGGTCCATCGGCCTCACGGCGGGCTATACGAAGGTCGACGGCGATCGCGATCTCTTCACGTCGAACCTTCGACTCGAAGACGTCGTCATTCGCCATGGTGAGAGCACCTTCGACGCCTCCGTCATTCACGACGAGCGCGGGATTCAGCGGGTGGACGTCGAGGGCGGTGGCGGCGAGTGGGTCATTGAACTGCGCTCGTGGATCGCCGGCAGCCGGTCCGATTGGCGCGAGGTGATCGTGTCTGAGCTCAGCTTTCTCGGCGACGTGGGCACGGCGGAGCGACGCGCGGACCCGGCCGTGAATGCCGAGGTGCTGCAAGCCGACTACGACACGCTCTATGCGCGCTACCTGCGTGAGCTCGGCAGCACGCCGGAGCGGTGGGAGCGGCGCGAGCTGGTCGGCACGCCGCAGATCACAACCTTTCCGATCATGGACACGACGTCCGTCCTTCCCATTACGCTCGAAGCCGGACGCTGCTACGTCGTCGTCGGACGCGTAAGCCGCCGCAGGGGCTGGGCCGATCGGCCGATGACCATGGTCGGCGACCAGGTGCCCACGGAAACGGTGGACGAGGACGGGGAACGCTGGCGCTTTGCGATGGGCCTCGAATCCGCTTTGTGCCCGAGCGAAACGCTGCGCGAGGACTTCGCCCTCGAAGACGAGGCGGCGGTCTCCGTGACCCTCGCGATTTGGAATCAGAGCGTGCGCGACGACCCGGCCAGCATCGAAGAAGGGGAGCAGGCCGCCTTCGAGCAGGAGGAGGCGGAGCTCGAAGCCTCCACCGGCGAAACGATCCTTGGCGACTCGGGCAACCTTCGCACGGTCCGGTTGCTGACGACGGACTTCGTGAGCGGTACGCGTCCCGGCGAAGAGGTGCGCGTCTTTCATCACGAAGTCGAAGAACGCGCCTACTGTTTCTTCGAGCTCAACAACATCGACGAAACGGCCACCCGCGTGCTGCTTTCTTGGGAAAACGAAGCCGGCGAGCGGCGCGGCGAACCCACGGCCATCGATGTGCCCGCGCGGCGCCGCTTCGTTCACTACCGCTACACGGACATCAACCGACGTCGCCCAGGCCTATACACGTGCGTGCTGCAGCACGAAGGCGGTGAAGAGCTTGGAAGGACCTCGATTCAGGTCGTCGCGGTTCCGGACTAAGCATGCCGCCAAAGGCGAGCCGAAGGCGCACTTTCAGCAGCCCCTGCCCGACGGTCGGCCGTTGCCCCCGCCGCGCCAAAGGCGTTGCCCATTCTCGCCTCGTCAGGTGCGGGGTCGAGTCTCCACCCCGTCAACTTATCGTCGCCCCGAGGACAAAAAATGCGGGGCCCCGTCCATCGCAACGAGTTAGCGATCCCTGCGCTCGTACCGCCAGCCAGACTCGAGCAGAAGGCTTCGATGGCGCGCACCCTGCGCATCGGCAGACCGCGCCTCGTAGCCCGCATCGCCCGGATAGAGGGACGCAAACCCTCCCGGCACCTTCACGGGTTTCGGAAGGATGCGTTCCACGGGCGCGTCGAAGAGGTCCAGGCCCCGCTCGCGCAAACGCCAAAGGGTGACGAAGGTGGGCGGCGGCAGATGGATCTCGCCGCCGTCCCGCGCTTTGAGCCATTCGTCCGGCGGCGCCCAGCGCGCTTCTAAGATCTCTTCGCCATCGGCCTGAAGGTTCACGCGCTCGCTGCGCTGGGCGAAAAAGAAGTCCACCGCAAAGCGCCGCTTGCGCCCCTCAGGCGTCGTCCAGTGTGCGTGATGCACGAGCTCGCCCGTGCGAAGCTGAAGGCCCGCTTCTTCTTCGGCTTCGCGTACGGCGGCGGCCCGCGCGCGGTCGAGCTCCGTCGCGCCGCCGTCGCCGGGATCGATCCGTCCGCCGGGAAAGACCCACGCGCCGCCGTGGTAGCCGAGGCGCGTGTTGCGCCGAACCATGACCACTTCAAGCGGCGGTCCGGCGCGCACAACAACAACCGTGGCGGCGATGCCGATCATGGCGTCCGGCGGGTGTAGAGATCGTCCTCTTCGCCAATCTCGATCGCGCGGGTCCGCGGCGTGATCGCCGCCACGATCAGCGCACTTCGACTGCCGATCGATTCGGCACCTTCATACTCAGAGAAGTCGGGATGAATCGCTTCGAGCAGCCAGCCACGTTCGACGAGAATCGCTTGCTTGGCGAGGCCCCGCTCACGCGAACGCCGGCTGTACCCGTAGTGCACATAGTAGTGGCCGTCGGGCTTGAGGAGCTCGGCGGCGCGGTTCGCGAAGAGGGCGAAGCCCTCGCTCGCGTATGGGGGATCGCTGTGCACGGCCCCGAAGGCGCCCCAGTAGCGTGACTCCAAGGGCGCGCGCAGGTCGTGATGCACTGCGTCAACGTGCGCCACCTCGCCGTAGAAGTGTACGATTTCACGGTCCACATCGAACACGCGCAGTCGGCGCTCGCTTTCGGCGGCCTCCAGCAAAATCGCGACGGCCAGCGCCGTTAGGTCGTCGTCGCCCAAAAAGGCGATGCCCCGCTGCGCCTCGCCGCGCTCAAAGAGCAAGCGCGCGCGCCGGATCACGCTGGGCAGCGCCGCATGCACCTGGTCGAGCTCGCGCTGGACCTGGGGCCGAAGGCGCACGCGCCCTTCGAGGGCGTCGAGGTGGTCCGCTTCACCCAGCTTGGGCGTGCGCTCCCGGGTCTCGTACGCCAGGGCCGCCCTCCCCTTTTCCGAGAGGCGAAAGCGCTTGCCAGCCGCGTCAAACCACTTCGCCTTTCGTTTGGCGAGGTCCGTCAGCACCGAATGGGCCTCGCCGGACGCGCGAACGGCCTCGGTCCGGGAGACTTCCTGGCCATGGCCCAGGGCGTGGAGAACGCGGTAGTCGCCTTCGTTCATGAGCGCTTTTAGCATGTGATAGGGTCGCGCCGATGGGGCATTTACGGTCATGGCGGCGCGCCCTTCTCATCGGCTTCGTCGCCCTCCTCTACGCGCCCCCGGCGAGCGCTTCACCGCCGGACATCTTCGGCTACGGCGCCCGCAGCCAGGCGATGGGCCTGGGCGGCGCGGCCTACGCCAACGACTACGAGGCGGTCTACAGCAATCCCGCCGGCCTAAGCCGCACGCGGCAGTATGGCGTGCACCTCGGCCTGCAGATCGGCCACTTCGACATGGAGTTCGGAAACGACCCGGCCTTCGTCGAAGCTTACGGCGGCCAAACGATCGGCCTGCAGCTTCCCCTTCCCTTTGAAGGCGTGTTGAAAGACACGCTCGTGATCGGCGCCGGCTTTTTCGCGCCCTTTCAGAGCGTTCTTCAAACGGACATCATCTTTCCGGAAACGGCGTCCTGGGTCGTTCTCAACCGCTCCCAATCCGTGCACTTGCAGCTCGGCCTCGGCATCAACCTCACGCGCCTTGTGCCCGGACTGCGGGTGGGCGTGGGCTTCGCGGCCCTCGCGAACATCGGCGGCCGGCTCAACGTGGAGGTCGACGCGTCCAACCAGTTCGTCTCGGAAACGGAAACGCAGCTGCTAGCCAGCTACAGCCCCATCGTCGGCGTGCAGTACGACATCGGGGACTTTGCCTTCGGATTCACTTGGCACGACGAGGTGGTGTCGGACATCGACCTGAACGTCGTGACGGACATCGGCTTTGACCTGCCCGTGATCACCATCACGGCGACGCCCCAATACGATCCCCATCACCTCGCCTTCGAGGGCGCCTGGCAGCCGGGCGACCACTGGCTCGTTTCGGCGGGCCTCAGCATTCGCCTTTGGTCCAAGTACGGCGGCGTCGTTGGCAAAACGACGGAGAACTCGAACCTTCCGCCCGCGCCCGACTTTCGAAACACCTTCACGCCGCGCCTCGGCATCGAGTACCGCGCCACGCGCCGGCGCACGACGGCCTCGCTGCGCGCTGGCTATGTGTATGAAATGACGCCGGCGCCTGCAGCCGATCTCCGGCCGGGCCGCGACAGCGAAGGCAACGATCGCGAGGAGGGCGGCGAAACGGTCATGCTTCCTGTTCGCTACATCGACAACGACCGCCACATCATCACCGCCGGTGCCGGCGTGAGCTGGGACGGTTCCTTCGGCGGCACGGTCCGCTTCGA
>JBCCRV010000076.1:0-16390 GCA_039201085.1 Myxococcota bacterium
AGCAAGGGACGCGAGCGCCGTGCGCGTGCTCGGCGCCCTCCTTGGCTATCCGCCGTGCTGCGTGGACGCGTACCTCGCCCTGCCCTCCCAAGACGACGCGGCCTTTGTGCGGCACTGGGACGGTCGCACACACCACCGCCCGGCGGCCCCACCTGCGTCCCCCCTACTTGGCTTCCTCATTGGACCGCTCGCGCTTCTTTCCCATCGTCCCTGCGGTCCGGGGTGCACGGCTTCGCGCCGCCTTGCACAACGGCTGCTCGATGGCGCCGAGGCCCGCTCGCCCGGGTACGCAACGCGATGGACACGCGCCGCCTCGGGCGTCTGGGCCATGGACCGGTTCGATCGCGGGTGGGTGCTTTCCGGGGAGCGCGCCATCGAACGCAGCCTTCAATTTCGCGTCGAAGGCGCACACGTCCGGACGCGCGCCGCACTCGAGCTGCGCGGGAGGTCGATCGAACGCCTGCTTGAAACGATGGTGAGCTTCGTCGACCACCGAGGCTGAGACCAGAAATCCGACGCCGGGCCGCGAGCCGGGCGACTGAACGAGGTCCACCCACCTCCCGCCGATCTGCTTCAGCAGATTGATGAAAACCCCCAAAGCGCACGTTGTGGGCGGTTTACGTCGAGGGCGCTGTCCGATTTCCGTCCGCGTATCGACATACGCGGCACAACCCGGACATGTGGTGACGGCGTGAAGGTTGCGCAACGCCCGCCACGGAGTTTCCATTGACCCATTAGACCGGCAGCAACTGCACGCGGCCATCTTCGCAAACGCGAAGCCGTCGCCCGTTCAGGTCCGGAGCTTCCGACTCGGCCTTCGAAAACTGCGCAGCACCCACCCCAAACAGCGCCGCCTTACCGCGCTCGCGCGCCAGCAGCGCTCCGTGACTCAGCGGACTGCCGCGTCGCGCAACGATGAGCCGAACACTCTCCGCCACGGCCATCACGGCGCTCGGCGTGGGCGCATCGAGCAGCGCCGCCGTTTCCCCCAGCACGTAGTCGCCGGGCGCGGCCCGACCCACCCATTGACCGGCGTCAGCTCCGCCGGCCGTACGACCCTCGACCGCGAAGCGTTCCAGCGCCTCACGCGTGAACGACGCAGGCAACTGCTGCACATCCACGGGCTTCAGGAACTCCGCGCTGCAGCGCCCTCGGTATGCCACCAATTGACGCGCAAGCACCCGTCGCGCGAGTCCGCGAAGCAGCGAAAGGGTCTCCGCCCGCTCCGCGGGAAGCGTCTCCGGTACGGCGACGGGGTCCTCGCATCCCTCGCGCGCCAGCGAGAGGCGAAGGTCGTTTTCCGTGCGGCCCGCCATCGAGGGCGCCTTGCCCTCGCGCGCCCACTGCTCGAGATACGGATCGCCCGCAAGCTGCGTCTGCACCTCGAGCAACCGGGCGAGCAGCGACACAGCGATGATCGCCGGTAGCACGTCCTCCACACGGCCAAGTTCAACGCGAGACGCGTGCGACACGGCCAGGCGCACCCGTTCGATGGCAGCGCGCGAACGCATGCGCACAACGAGGCGGCGAAGCCGTCGGTAGGGAAGCGTGAAGGCACGACGAAAGGGCCTCTGAAGCGCGACGTTGACGTAGAAACGACCGCCGAGGCGAAGCACTGCCGGACCGGGCACGTCCGTTCGTACGCCGACGATGCGCTCGGCTTCGCGCCGCGCCCGCCCGCCGCCGATCAGCCGCTCGAGGAGGTCGCGCGTGGCGTCCGCACCGCCGTCGAAGTCCGCGAGCGCGCGGCCGTCGAGCATCATGCGTGACCCCCGGTGAAGGGCGTGGGCGCGCGCGGCCACGAACGCGTCGTGCGCGTCCCCACGAACCATCGGCGCAGCGGCGACCTCGCGAACCTGCACGCACCAGAGCGTTCCTCCGTCGAAGACCCATTCGCACTGAATGGCGCCGCGGGGCGGGCACTGACGGTCGTGGAGGCGGATCAGAAACGCCCGCCATCCTTTCGCCCCCCCGTCGCGGCGCAGCAGTTCGCTCGAGCCGGGTCCTTCGCCCGTCATCAGCGCTTCACTCGAACCCTCGGCGTGGGAGACGAGCACGCGCCGGAGGGCGCGCTCCTCGCTGACGCCGGCATGGGGCCCCCGGCGCTCGCGCTGCACAACGACGGCCCCTCGATCATACGCGCCGCGCACCTTTCGAATCGCCGCCCAGACGTTCACCGGCGTCGCGCCACGAAGGCTCTCGTAGCGGCCCGCCGTTTGTCCGCCAGCAGCGTCCTCGCCTATGGCCGAGCTGCGAACGACGAGGGGGCCACCGAGGACCCGTGCGAGTGCCTCAACGACGGTTTGTTCGGCACTGTCGCGCACCACAAACCCGCGCGGCACGTGCGCCCCGCGCGCGATCGCGTCGCCCAAACGCTGGGCCTTGCCGCCGTCGCGCGCCTTCGCGCTCGCAAGACTTGGGACCAACGTTCGTGCGTCGATTTCGCGTCCCACGATCAGGCCGAGGGCGACGGCGAGCAGGCCCATCGAAAGGAGCGAGTTCACGCCTCCGGATCCTTGACCGAAGAGTTCGACGCCGACGCCCACCAGGAGCGCAGCACCCGAGGTGAGGCGCAGCGTGCGGCGCTGAATCCGCCCCAGGCCAAAGCGCGACTCCACCTCAAAGAGAATGGCGAGCGCCGCGAGCACACAAAGCGGCAGCACCCAGGGCGCGTCGATAGCGTAGTAGACGTGCGCAAAGCGCTGCGGGCCGAAGGCCGCCAGGGGCAATGCGATCGCCGCAAGCGCCGGTCCGAAGGCGCGGCGACGCAGCGCAAGGGCTGTAGCAAAGAGCAGCACTAGCAGGAGCGCAAGCCACGCGGGCGAAAGGACCGGCCCCTGCGGGACTTCGCCGCGGAGCCGGACCTTCCCGCGCACCCGCGGGTCCGCTCCGAGCGCGTCTGCGGCCAAACAGCTCGGCGGGTCATCGCAAATGAGCACGACCTCTTCAAGGCCGTCGAGCCGGTCCGGATACGCGTCGTACGCGGGCACCCCATGCCCCTCGTCACGAAGGTCGAGGACCGTTCGTCCCGAAAGCGCCGCGGCCGGAAGAAGGCGGGCCGGCGCGACGTAGCCATGCTCGCCCATGAACCAGAGCGGCCCGAGGCTCGCCGTCACGGCGTCGCCGTCTTCGCCCACGATGGCTTCGGGCGCATCGCCCCAGCCAAAGGCAAAGCCACGTGGCTTGTACACACGCTGAAGACCGCCGGGCAGGCTTCGAAGCCGAGGGTGAGTGAGTCTATGGACTGGAAAGTCCGTGTCGTCGGCGACGTACACCGCGGGCGCGTCCGCATGCGCGAGGGCGAAGCCGCGAAGGTCTCGCACGTTGCAGCTGCCGCGAAGGTGGTAGGCCGCAAACACTTCGGGCGGTCGCGGATCGATTACGTAGGCGCCAGGCGTCAGGTGCAGGGTCTCCGCGAGCTCCGCCGAGATCGGCTCGCACCCTTCGCCCGGTGCCGGTGCCGGTGCCAGTGCCGGCGCGGGCGCGTCGCCAAGCGCACGAAACGCGCCGGGGGCGAGAAGCAAAACGAACGCCATCACCGCCCTTTGCCATCGATAGGGCAAGCGCGCGTCGAACGCTTCACGCAAGCGGCGAAGGCCAAAAGGTATGGAGAGCGCGAGAAGAATGACCGCCTGCGCAAGCAGCTCGAGGGCCATGCCCAACACCAGCGGACTCGGCAGGGCGTAGGCTACCCCTGGGGCCAAAACGACAAAAAACGCCGTCACCGCGCGCCACGCGGACGCGCGCTTCACGCGCTTCGCCATGCGTCGAGGGCGCGTTCAAAGGGCGTTGACCCTCCGGGCTCGGGCGGCCGCCGCAAGTGCACCATCGGATTCGCCATGAAGCGGACCTTTCCGCTGCCGTTCGGCGAGGACGTATGCAGCAGCAGGGCGCTGCAGATGAAGGCATCGCCCGCCTTGCCGGTGACCTCGAGCGTTGGTCCGGCGTCCTTCACGATGTCACGCCAGGTGTTGGAGAGAATCGCGTCCTCGGCGCCCGGCTGCTCCAGGCGCTGCACCACGGCGCGCTGGCTGCCGGGAAGAAGCAGCGTGCCGCCATGCCCAGGGGGACAGTCGCTGAAGAGCAGGACCAGCACGAGACCGTTGCGCAGCTGCGCCAAGTTCATGACGGATCCAGGCTCGTCGAGATGCCAACCCGTCGTGTCGGCCGCCCGCGTCGGCACGGGCTCGCCTGCGCGCTCGTTCACGTTGAGAATCAGGTAATTGCTCAGCGTTTCGGGGGCGCGCAGATCGCCGAGCATGGCGTCGAGGGCGGCGTCTAGGCGCGGCGAAAAGCGTTCCCAGGGAACGCGCCAGGACGGCTGCAGCACGATGCGCGCGTGGGCAGACGTGGTGCCTTGAAAGGACCAAAGCGCTTCGTCCGCCCCGCTGAATCCCTTCACATCTCGATCGGGAAAGGCGCGAATACGCTCGAGGGCATCGCGCCGCCAGTGGGCCGCCACGCTCGCGTCGAAGGCCCCCCGCAACACCACAAAACCGTCGGCTTCAAACGAGCCCTCCACCGGCGGCGCGCCGACGTACGCCTTCGGTGCTTCGCGCGCCTCGAGGGCGAGCGAGCGGCGAAGCCGGCGAAGGGCGGCCAGCTGCAGAGCGCGCGGGTCCGCTGGAGACGGTACGAGAGCGCGCAGGCGCGTGCCCGTTCGAAAGGTGGCGCAGGTGGAAGAGCGATTCGCCCCGGAGATGCGCAGCGATTCGCGGGCGAGCGCGCCCATGGACGCATCGGCGCCACGGGCGCGAAGGGACGCGTCGGCGCTCGCGAGAAGGGGGGCGGCCAGCGCAAAGAGCCGGCGTGCGCACGTTCGCTGGAGCGTGGCGTCGTCCGACGCTTCGGCCACGAGGTAGAGGTTCAAAAAGGTCGACACCCGGCTGGGGTGCAGCTGCGCCGCCACGAGAAGCGCCTCCTTCGAACCCGCGAGCAACTCGCGGCGGCTCGTGCCGTCCAGGCCGTTCTCCGCGGCGTCCTCCGCGAGGCGACGAAGCGCTTCGCCGCGATGGACGTGCACGGACGCGCCGACGGTTCCGTCCATCGCTTTGATGCCTTCTTCGAGCAGCTCAAGGGCTCGCCTAGGCCCGTTCTTATGAAGCGCGATCGCGCTCAGTCCGATCGTCGCCCAGCGGGTCCGGCGATCGACAGCGAGGGCGGCACGCAGCTCCGCCTCCGCGTCCTCAAAGCGCCCCAGCCACGCGAGCAACTCGCCGCGGTGGCAGAGCACGAGGGCATCGCCACCCAGCTCATCGCGGTCGTAGGCGGCAAGCGCATCGTCGCCGAGGGCCGCCACTCGCTGAAGGGCCCGGCGACAGCGATCGCGCAGGCCGCGGGTCCAAGCGGGCAGAAGTCGCCGACCTCGCCCGAGCGCGCGTAGGGCGGCACGGACCCATTCGTCCACGTCTTCCGCATGCACGTTTTGCAGGTCGTTGGCGCCCTTCACGATGGCGAGCTCAATGAGCGCGCCTTCGACGGCGCGAAAGCGGTGCGGCTGCAGCCGTCGGCCGCGCTCTACCGTTCGCACGGCGAGCCGGAGACGCAGCAGGTCGAGTACGACGCCGCCTTCACGGCGCTTTGCGGCGTGCAAGAGCACCCTCGCTTCATCGTACTCGCCGACATCGAGCAGGTGCTCCGCCAACAGCGCACGCGCATAGCCTTCGTCGCCATCGCGCATCGAGCGCTGCCAATACTCTCGGGCGGCACGGCCGTCGCCTTCGTACTGAGCCAACGCCCCTCGCACGGCGAGGCCCAACGCCTCCGGACCACCCGCCAGTGCGCGCCGGCACGCGTTGGCGGCTTCGTCCAGCCGTCCTTGGAGCCAAGCTAAGTCGGCGCGCTCCGCCCAGGCTGCCTCGCCGGCGTTGGCAAAGAGCCGTTCCGCCAGATCGAGTTCGTTGCAGCGCCGAGCGAGCCGCCCCGCCTCAAGCATGGTCTGACCGTCCACCGAACCTTCGGCGAGCGTGATGAGACGCGTCACGGCCTCGCCCACGTCGCCGAGCTCAAAGCGAATCGACGCCAAGCGCAGAGCGGGACCGCCTGAAGGCGTCACGAGCGCTTCCGCGTGGGGCGCAGCTTCCGCCATGCAGCCTGCAAGCTCGAACGCGCGCAGCGCCTCGGCGTGCAGCGGGGGCGCTTCGTCGCCCTTCGCCAGCCCGCCGCGCGCGGCATCGACGACGTCGCCGTAGAAACCGAGGGCGGCGCTCCAGCGCGCGCGCACGCGCCGCGCGGCGGGCGAATCGAGGTCCTCAAGCAGACGAAGCCCCTCGGCGCTGCGTCCAGCGACGACGAGCAGGCGCGCCGCAGGAAACCTGAGCTTGGGCGCCCTCGCCGCCGCCCGGGCATCGTCCGCCACCCGCGCCATCGCCCACCATCGTTCCGGGTGCGCCATCGTGGCATCGTCGAGAATACGAATCGCGTCCACCAGACCGCGCACCAAGTGTTCGATGGGGCGAACGCAGGGCGCGTCCGGTTCGGCTTCAAAGTGCCGTACCGCCCGCGCCACCGCATCACGCTGCCGACCTCGAAGCATCGCGTAACCATAGCAAGTTCTTGCGGCCTTCTCGGTCCGGGCCTGCGGCGCGCCGGGGCGAATGTTCGCAACCGATTTCCACCGATGGGATGCCCCATCACCTATGATGGCTTGGTGAGCGATGGGTACGACTACGACGTGATCGTCGTCGGCGGCGGACCGGGCGGCAGCACGGCGGCGGCGGTCGCCGCAAAAGCAGGCCTTCAAGTGCTGCTCCTCGAAGCCGCAAGCCACCCCCGAGAGAAGATCGGCGAGAGTATGCTGCCGGGCATTACGCCGATCCTGGAGACCATCGGCGCCCTGGATGCCGTTCGGGGCGCCGGCTTTGAAGTTAAGACCGGCGCCACCCAATGGGGTTTCGGCTCGCGCGACTGGGACCTTTGGTTTCGCGACACGGACGAATACGAGACGAGCTGGTTCGTAGACCGCCCCATCTTCGACGCCCTGCTCTTCGACGCGGCGCACGCGGCTGGAGCGGACGTTCGGCAAAACACGCCGGCGCTCGGCCCCTTGCTCGAGGGCGAAGGCGACGCGGCCCGCATCGTTGGCGTTCGTACGGCGAAAGAACATCTCCGGGCACGCCACGTCATCGACGCCAGCGGCGCGGCGGCACGCGTTGTGGGCGAGCGCACGCTGCGCCGCACGATCGAAGGCCTCCGCCATCGAGCCCACTATGCGCGCTGGCGAAGCTCGGAGCGCTTGCCGCCCCCGCGTAACCAGCAGGCGCTCTTTGTCGGTCTCAACGACGCCTGGATTTGGTGCTTTCCCCTTGGGCCGGACCTGCGCTCCGTGGGACTCGTCGAACTCGAGGACGCACCGCGCCGCGACTACGACGCCACCGTACGCGCTAGCACGGTGGGTGAGCTTCTAGGCGCGAACGCCGAACGGATCTCGCCCCTTCGTCACGCACGCGATTGGAGCTACCGCTGCGAGCACGTCGCGGGCCCCGGGTGGTTTGCCATCGGCGACGCCGCCGGCTTCATCGATCCGATCCTCTCGACGGGAGTCCTGCTCGCCATGCACAGCGGTCTGGCCGCCGCAAACGCCTGCGCCGCCATCGCTTCGGGCGGCTCGGAAGCGGATGAAAAAACGAGCTATGCCGACGCCCATCGTTCAATGTTCGACGACATGCTTCGCATCGTGCGCTTCTACTATGAGCAAAACGGCGATCGTGATGCGCTCTTTTGGGAGTCGAAGCGCCTGCTCAGTGGGCGGGTCGAGCTCAAGCCACAAAAGGCCTTCATGATGCTCACGAGCGGCCTCATCGGAAACCTGGCCCTCGAAGCAGCTCGCGGCGAAGCGCCCAGGTCCGCCGACGACTTCGTTTGCGTCCATCTGGAAGAGCGGCGCGGCGCGGAGGTGGCGCAGCTCTACTGGTTGATCGAAGGGCGCAGCGACGAACCAGCCCTCTTTCAAACGCGCTCCTTCAACCTGACTTGCCTCGCGCCGCGCTACAACAACGATCCGATTCGCTTGCCCGAACTGCGCGCGCCCCTCGAAGCCCTGCGCGGCGCCATCGACGATAGCGACACGGGCTTCGAGTCCCTCACCGCCTGGTGGAGCCGCGGCGGCCGCGAGGCCCTGCGCAGCGCCCTCGAGCGCTTGCCGCCCGAACTTCGCGTTCGCCGCGTGTTCGGTCAGTAGCGCTCAGCGTTCGGTCGCAGCATTCCGCAGCGCCCATCGCAAGCGCACACACCCCATCGGGCGCGTTGTCGATCGCGAGGGCCCGGCGGAACGGTCGTTCCACCGCGAAATGCGGCGCTCATCCTAGGCAGACGGGCCGCACCGCTTCGGACGCGTTGTTGGTGGCGTCGCACTCGCGAAACGTGAGCGTTGCGGGATCGCCTTCAATGCGGGCTTCGAAGGTGCCCGTCACCGCTTCGAGGCCCACGTCAAACCGCACTTCGGCGGCCCCACCTGGAAAGACGCTCGACGTGGTCGTACCGCCGCCGATGCGCGCTCCTTCCGCGTCGTAGAACCCGACCTCAACGCCCGCCGACAAGAGCGCGATGCCGCGGTTTCGCACGGAGGCGACCAGCTCGATCGTTCGAGCCGTGCATTCGGCGCGCAGCTCCACGGCG
The DNA here is from genome assembly GCA_039201085.1 of Myxococcota bacterium. GTDB lineage: Bacteria > Myxococcota_A > Polyangia > Polyangiales > Houyiibacteriaceae > JBCCRV01. Next base: position 8,617 of record JBCCRV010000076.1, read on the forward strand.
GCGTCGGGGGCGTCGAAGATGCCTTCATCCTGAACGTTCTGTCGAAAGTTGTTGAGCCAGGGCAGGGACCAGTTCGCTTGCTCACGCGCCGGAATCGAGCCGTAGCGCTCGCCCCCGGTGCATGCACCATCCTGCCCGTTGCACACGTTGGTCACGTGGTACGCGTGCTGTGTCCAGAGCGTACGCGTGCCGACCCAGCCGTTCGAACGATCGCGAAAGGCCGTGACGCCGCGCCAAGAGGAGCCGTAGGACGGTGGCTGCCACACCGGGTAGGGGTCGTCGGGCAAACGGCGGTCCGCACCGTGTTCGGCGCAGCTCCAGTTCTCCACATCCGCCCCGGTGCTGATCATCAGCATTTCGGCGTGACCGTCGCCATCGATGTCGGCGACGAGCGACGCCTCAGTCCCTGTAAACGACGCCGTGCTCGCCGCAAATCGAACGGCGCCCGTCGGACCGTCGTAGACCCAGAGGAAGCACTCGTCGTTGTAGATGACCTCCGCCACGCCGTCGCCCTCGAAGTCAAAGACCGTCGAGCCCGTGACCGACGAACTCAGATCGTGGTTCGCGGCGGACCACGCGGTGGACAGCGTGAGCGTTCCGCCTTCGCTGCTCACGTCGAGCATCGAGTAGAGATTCTGCTGCGCCACGCCGATCTCTGGCGCGCCATCGCCGTCGAAATCGGCAATCGTGGGCGGGCCGCCGTTGCCCGTACCCGGCAACGTGAAGGGCCCGGCCAACGTCGAACCGTCCGTTGGATTTAGCACATGGGCCTGGCCCACGGACACCAGCACCACCTCAGGCTCGCCATCCGCGTTGAAGTCGGCGACGGCGGCAAAGCCGTCGACGATGTCCGTGCGCTGCCAGAGCATTGCGCCGTTTGTATCGATCGCCGTTCGCCCCGAGAGCAGCTCGAGATCAGGATCGGCGTCGAGGTCGACGAAGAAACTGATCGACGTGCTCACGAGGTCGATCTCCCAGCCGCCGCGCGCGCTCGGCTCGTCGAACACCGGCACGAAGGTCGTTCCATTCCAGCGCTGAACAACGCCCCGCCACGCTACCTCCGGGTCTCCGTCGCCTTCCATGTCTGCGATGGCGACGCCTCCGCCCCAGCCAAAGCCCGCCACCGTTGGAAGGGCGTCGCCTTGCGTGCGGTAATCGCGGGGCACGGGTGTTTCGCCGCGTCCCATAAGTGTGCCGTCGCCGGCCACGGCCACGAAGCGCCCTTCGCCGTCCATCACGACGATGTCGATCACGCCGTCGTCGTTCAGATCGCCGAGGGCGGGCGTCACGCCTGAGAATCCGATCGAATCGTCAAAGGCGTCCACGGTCCAAAGCTCTTCGCCGCTGACGCCATCGAGCGCCCGCAGGGACCCGCCTCGGCAGTTGTCCTCGGGTGAGAAGCACGCGCGGCCCACGCCATCGACCCGCAGGTCACTGGACACGAAGATGACCGCGCTGGGATCGAGGGCATCGACGCGTCCATCGCAGTTGGTGTCGTAGATGCGGCCAACGACGGGGGTCGACCACACGTCCACCTTGTCCGTGCTCGTGCGAATCGTAGTCGGATCCCAACGCCACTGCACCACCGCATCGAGGTCGTCCACGTCGGGGCGAAACTCGCAGTCCGTACGAATGCAGCTTGGATCGTCGCTCTCGCTGCAGTCCGGCGGCAAGGCGAGGCAGCGACCGTCGCGACCAGCGGCGCAAAAGCGGTCGCCGGGCAAAATCCGCTCTTCACCGAGGGCGCCTTCGCAGTAGAACCCCTCGTCGCAGTCGCTGCTCGTCACGCACGCGGTGCCGGGCGTGACGCAGCTGTTCGCGAAGCAGACCTCGGCGCCGCTGCAGCATTCGATGCCGCACACCGCCTCGGCGCTGCCGCAGCACCGGCCCGCGAGGCAGACACCCTCGCCGCAGGTCGTGTCGTCGATGCACTCGGGACCGCCGTCAACGTCGCCATCGCCCGTCGCATCAACGCCCGCGTCCACGGCTCCATCGATCGCAGCGGCCACGCAGCGCTCGTCGACGCATACTTGGCCGTCGCTGCAGTCCATCGAGCGAACGCAGCTCCGAATCGGAGAATCATCGCCCCCGCAGCCGGCGAAGAGACCCGTGACGAGAAGACCCAAAGCAAGTCGAGCGCGCATCGACCGCAAGAATAGCCAAGACCCCTGCGCACTGCGATGCCTCCGTTCTATTGTCACCGACGAGACAGGTTCGCGCAGCGTGAACTCACCCGCGGACGGGCGTAAGCTCGTCCACGCCATGCAGCGCCGCGTAGGAGCGGCGAACGCCAAAGCACGTGCCCCGAAGGCGGCAATCGGCGCAGGCCGGTGGATGAAAGGTCTCGCCCGCCGCAAGCTCCGGGGGCGCTTCCGCGAGCGTCTCAAAAGCCGCGTGCTCGCGCACCAAACAGAGGGGCACGCCGCAGAGCGAGTCGAGACCGCGCACGTCCACCCCGAGCTCACGGGCAAGGGCGAGCCCGTCGTGGAGCGGACCAAGCACCTCCGAGTAGCGCGGCACAAGCGAGCGCGGCACGAGATCGGTCGACGCCGCCACGAAGCTTGGAACGAGGCAAGCGCCAGGAAAGCGCTCCGCCACGAAACGCACGTGTTCGACGAAGCGTGACGCATTCGACCGGTGCAGCACGATGTTCAAGCGTACAAAGATGCTGGCGGCCATGAGCGCGTCAATGCCCGCCAGCGTGAGCCCGAACGTGCCGGGCGCACCTGTGATTTGGTCACTAAGGGGGGCGTCGGGAGCATGGAGCGAGACGAAGGCCCAATCCACGCCGGCCTGGGCGAGCGCCCTTCCCTTCGCCCTATCGATGGTTGTGGCGTTCGTTTGCAGATCGACGTGGGTTGCACCGCTCTCTCGGGCGGCGCGCACCCAGTCGAGCAGTCGCGGCGAAAGGGTAGGCTCGCCCCCCGAGAGCACCACGATGTGGCCCGCGGCGCCCGCGACGCGAATCGCGTCCTCGATCCGCGCATCGTCGCCGTTCGGCAGATGGGTCGACACAAAGCAAAAGTCGCATCGCTGATTGCACGCGAAGTGAACACGAACGATCGTCGCCGGGTGCGCGACGCCGGCTTCGTCGCGGTACACGTCCCGCTGCACGAGCTCGCGCTCGATCTGAGCGGCCTTCGTCGACACCAGCGATAGCCGGCGCCGCCTCGCGCGTGACGCGATTGGACGGGCCTGAAAGCTGCGGTTCTTCGGCAGGCCGGGGCAGCGGTCCGAGAGCGAACACGCTTCGCAGTCCGCCACCTTTATGTACCCCGGGCGCGACGTGGAACCCGGGTTGAGCGCCACCGCGCCCTCGAGCTTCGACGGCCGCGAAAATGCGCACGGCGGAAGAAACGCTCCGGGGTCGAGCCGCACGGGCAGCGATGCTCGGTCTAGGGCCGCTTCGACGCCGCTCACCAGCCCTTTATCATCAAGCGCCGCACCATCCGACGCCGTGCCCGCGAGCACGGGCACGATTCGGATCGCAGCGAAGAGCGCCGCGCCCGAGTCGTCCTTCGCGGTCGAACACTGCTGCGCCAGCTCGCCGTAGTCGACGTCCCTTCGCGCAACGGAGACGTTCGCTTCTAACGTCACACCCGCGCGGAGGAGCGCCGCGGCGCCACGCAGCATCGCCGAAAAGGACCCCGGGTCCGCCGTCACGGCGTCGTACGCCGCCCCCCACGCGGGCACGTGCACCCTTGCCTCACGCAAGCCGGCGGCATAAAGGCGCGCCGCCAGCGCGTCGTTGACCAAGGCCGCGTTCGTTTCGAGGATCGGTGCGGCGCCCATTGCGGCGGTGACTTCGACGAGCGCGGGAAGGTCGCGCCGCAGCGTGGGCTCACCGCCGGAGAGCACGACGGATTCGGCCCCCCGCAGCTCTTCCAGGGCGCCATGGGGATCGTGGTCATCGCGATCGCGCGCGCGCCGGTAGGTGCAGAAACCGCACCGCTGATTGCATCGCTCCGTGACCGTGAGGCGCCGGGCGCGGGCCGTCACGCGCCGTCGCTCGGCGCCAGCGGCACCATCATCGCAAAGCCGTGCGCACGGACTTGGTTGATGTGAACGCCGCTGCAGCCTTCGTACTCGACGCATTCCCGACAGCGCAGCGACTTTGTGCGATATTCCGCGTCGATGTAGCGCCGAATGAAGCGAAAGGCCTCAAGACGACCGTTCGCTTCGAGCATCGCACCGTCGAGCGTGGGCACCTCGTCGACGACGCGACCACCCGCCACACAGCGCGGCACCCCGCGGACGGCCACCGGAAGGGTGAACTCCGCGAAGAACGTCTGCAGGTCCACGTCGCGTGCTACGGCCTCGCTTACGCGCTCATAGGCAGGCTGGTAGAGCTCGAGTCCCTTGGGCGCTTCGCGGAGATCGAGAAGCCACGGGGCGCTATCCTTCGTCAGGGCAAGACCCACCCGAAGCGACGTTGCGAGCCCGAGCAGCGCCTTCGCGTCCGCCGCCTCCACCACGTCGACCAGACTCAAGCGCTCGAGGAGCGGATCGAGCTCCGCCACGTCCGTGATCGGAGCACGCAGCTCGAGCTCGAGCGTTTCGAACGCGCCGCCGTCCCCTTCGAAGTGAGCCACCGCGCCCCTCGCCTGCGCAATCGTATCGGCGGCCACGCGAAGCACGTTGGCGTTCGCGCGCCTCACCTGCTCCGGCAAGGGCGGATAGGAGAGCTGGGCCATCGGCAGGCGGCGCTTCTTCTTCTTCGACGCCGGGTCGCCGCCGTACACAGGCGGCAGGCGCATCTCCAAGTTCGCGTCGATCCGCAGTCGATCGAAGCTCGGCTCGAGCAGCTCCTGCTGCACAGCCTCGAAGGTGTCGCATACATGATTGAGGTAGCAGTGGCCACAGCGGCGCGGCTCCCGGCAATCGAGCGGCTCACCCGTGCTCACCCAGTTTGCGAACTCTTCCTTTCGGCCGCGAATCTCGTCGTTCAGCTTGTACGGGTCCTGAATCAGCCCATGAAAGCCCTCAAGGTGGCGCACGGGAAAACGGTTCAGCCATAGGTGAACGCCCGGCTTGTGGGCCCAGCTAAACGCTTCCGTCAGCACGGGCTGCATGGCGTCGAGGTCGTAAAAGAGCACGTCTTTCCCGTCACGCCACGCGTTTCCAAAGGGGATAACGTGCAGCAGATCAAACTCGCGTACGCCCATCGCGTAGAGACCTTCGATCATTGCCGGCAGCTGCTTCACGTTTCCGCGGTTGACGCAGATGTCGACGTTGATGATGGGCCGCCCGTCTTCAAAGGCGTTCCGCAACCCTTCGATCTCCTCGTCGTACGCGCCCTTCACGCCAACCAGCGCGTCATGAATGCGCGCGTTCGGACCGTGAATCGAAAACGTGATCTCCTGAAGGCCTTCGTCCAGACAGCGCGTCAAAAAGGGCCGGTACTTAAACATGCGCCCATTCGTGACCGTTTGAATACGATCGTAGCCCGCAAGTCGGCCGAGCCGAATAAAGTCCGCGTAGCGCGGATGAATCGTCGGTTCGCCGCCGGAAAGAATGAGGCGCTCGGCGCCCTTTCGGCGACCGTCCAGAATTTGCGCCTTCACCTCCTGGGGGTCGCGCATGCGCCCGTCGTGCGCATCGCTGTCCAAGCAGAAGATGCAGCGATCGTTGCACTCAAAGGTGAGCCGGACCCAGTTGCGCTTTTGGTGCGCCGCCGCCTCGTGCGCTTCCGCAACGGGCGTGGTCCATCCCCCGCCGTCCGCTTCGGCACGCTGCTCCTCCGTAAGCATCGAGCGCAGCATATCCCAAAGGAGGAGGGCCGTCCGCCCGGTGACTATCCGAGAGCCAAAGCGCAACGGCGCAGGAAGGGCTATGCTCCGGGCATGCGCGTGCTTGTGCTCCATCCCCCGCTCAGCGTGGCGCGCGACTTCATCGACTACCCGCAGTTCAGCAATCTGGGCGCCGCCCAGCTGGCAGGTGCGCTCAAAGCCGAGTTCGATGTGCACTTCGTCGATGCCTTCGCCCAGCCAGAAGCTGGGGCACGATGGCACAATGAAAGGCTACTTCTGGGTGCCAGCGGTGCCGAACTGGAGGCGGCCCTCGACGCCGAATACGACGCCGCTATCGTCGCCGTGACGCCCTTTCACCGTCCTGGCACGCGCGACGACGTGCTCGCAGCCGTGCTGGAAACGCTGCGCCCGCGCGTGAACCACCTGCTCCTTGCCGACGCGTACCAATCCGGCCAGCACTACGTCGAGGCGGACGTGCTCACGCACTTTCCCGAAGCGGACGGCTGGCTGAAGTACGAAGCGGAAGCGAGCGTTGCGGACGCGCTCCGCGAGAAACGCCGCGGACTGCTCATCGGTGCACGCCCTCGGCTCGACGACCTCCCGATGCCGGCGTGGACGCCGGATATGATGCCCCATCTCTGGCGCTTCTTTGCGAACTTCGAGCGCATCATCGCGCGCCCCTCGGCCTTTCCCATCGGGCCCAGGGCTCTGCCATTGGTCACGAGCCGCGGCTGCCCTTTTGGCTGCATTCACTGCAGCAGCAACCCGGACCTTCAGCCCGGCGAAGCCAAAACGCAGCGACGTTTCGGCTCCGAAGCGCTCCGCGCCCGCGTCGACCACTACGCGTCGCTCGGCGTGCGCACGCTCCACGTACTCGACGAGCTGATCAACGTGCGCAAGCGCCACTTCGACGCGTTCCTCGACGCCGTGGAGGCAAACGACCTTCGCTTTGAAGTGCCGAACGGCTACCGCGCCGACTACCTCGGCGACGCGCAGCTCGCGCGTATGCGCGGCCGCGTCACCACCGTGAGCATCAGCGCCGAGAGCGGCAGCGAACGCGTGCTTGAAGCCGTCGTCGATAAGAAGCTCGACCTCGGCGCCATCGAGCGCGCCGCGGCAGGCGCCCAGCGCGCAGGACTACCGCTGCTCATTCACTATATGATCGGCCTGCCCGGTGAAACGGCCGCCGAAGCGAATCAAACGCTTCAGCACGCCGCCGCCATGCACGACCACTACGGCGCCCTTCCCGCGGTGCAGTTTGCGACGCCCCTACCGGGCACGGCGCTCGCCCGCCGCCTGCCCGTGCTCGAAAATGCGCCCCCAGGCGGCGATTGGGGGCCACGCTTTCAGATGGGCCCGTCCGTCGGCGCCCTTCCGGTCGCGCATCTCGCGACGATGAAGCGCCTCTTCGACCGCCGACTCGAAGCGAGTCGCGGTCCCGAAAAGCTCATCATGAACGTCACCTACGTATGCAACAACCGCTGCACCTTTTGCGCCGTTGGAACGCGTACACAGGTGGACGGACACCCCACACGTCAGCGTGAGATCCTCGACAAGTACCGCCGCCATGGCGTTCGCCTCGTCGATTTCGACGGCGGCGAACCGACGCTGAACCCTGAGCTTGTGCCCCTCATTCAGCACGCCCGGCGCGTCGGCTATGAACGCATTAACGTCACGAGCAACGGCCGGCTGCTCGCCTACGAAGGCTTTGCGCGAAAGCTCGTGCGCAGCGGTCTAACGAGCCTGCTCTTTTCCGTGCACGGCCCGGACATGAAGTCGCACGCGCGTGAGGTGGGCGTTGCCGAAGCCTTCGACCAGACCTGCGCGGGCATTCGGCACGCCGTAAAGCACGCGCCGCCCCACGTCGAACTCGGTATGAACATCACGCTGACGAAGACGAACTACCGGCGTCAGGACGACCTTGCCCAGCTCGCCTGGGACCTGGGCCTTCGCTGGATGAACATTCAGTTTCTTACGCCCTTCGGCCGGGCGACCGAATCGATCGCGCCCGACACGAAAGACGC
>JBCCRV010000077.1:0-16104 GCA_039201085.1 Myxococcota bacterium
TGTCTCCATAAAAAAATGCGTGTTTAAGGATGAGGAAGCCCGCTTCGGCGATGGCCGCGCCCGCTTCGCCAATGGCCCGTCCCCCATCGGCGATGATTGCTGACCCTTTCAACGAATAACGTCATGAGCACGAACCCGCCTGCCATACCTCTCTTTCACCTTGGCGAGACCTCGGTCCTCGAGGCCGTTCACGAAAGCAAAGCCGCGACCGTGTACCGCGGCCTTCGCGGCGAGCAGTCGGTGGCGTGCAAGGTGTATGCGGCGGACCGCTCGGCAAAGCTGGACGAACGCGTACGGCGTGAATGCGTGATGCAGGCCGACATCGAGCACCCGTGCCTATCGCCACTCATTCAATGGGGCGAGTCGCCCGAGGGCGCAGCGTATGCCATCTCGCAATGGGTTGATGGGCGCACGCTTCGCGCGCGCCTGCGCGAAGGTCCGATGAGCTGGCCCGAACTGCGCCCGATCGCGCTCGACGTCGCAAGGGCGCTCTCGGCCGTGCACGGCGCGAAAACCGTGCACCGCGACGTGAAGCCGTCCAACATCATGATCTGCGAAGGAGCCGAGGAAACACGCGCCGTACTCTTGGATTTTGGTCACGCCCTGATTCTCGATGAGATTCGGCTTACGGACACCGGCAAAGTCTTGGGCACGCCGGCCTACATGGCGCCAGAGCAGGCACTGGGCGGCACCCTCGACGGGCGCGCCGACCTCTACGGGCTGGGCGCCGTGATGTACGAGGCGCTCACCGGGGAGCGTGTATTCAGCGGCGCGAGCGTGGCGGCGATTCTCAAGCAGCACACAAGCCACGCCGTCACGCCGCCCCGCGAGCGGGCACCGGCCCTCGACATTCCGCAAGCGGCCGACGACCTCGTTTTATGGCTTCTCGAAAAGGACCCGGCCGACCGTGTGCCGAACGCTCGGGTGCTCTTTCACGCGCTTTCGGCGGCGCCCGCCTAGCTGGCCTCATGAGACAATCCGTGCTGCACCCACCGAAACCCGCCCTCGCGGCGTCCCTCCTCCTCGAGGTGTGCTTGCATTCCCGCGTTGTCGTTCCTTGCGACCACCGCCTTCGGCGAACGCGGCGAGGGTCTTTCGGGAGGCAAGGGGTCTAGCGATGGTGCGCTTTGTGTGGGCAATCGCGCTCTTTGGGGCGATCGCAGCTCCAGCGGCTGCGCAGGATAGCGTCGAGGAACGTGCGCGCGCTCATTTTGCCGCGGGCCAAGAGCACGTCACAGCCCGAGAGTACGGGGAGGCCCACGCCCAGTTTGCCCTTGGGTTTGCGCTGAGCGGTCGACCGCTCTTTCTGTTCAACATGGCCGAGTGCTCGTTCTTGGACGGCCAGCGTGAGTCCGCACGCCAAGAGTATGAACGCTACCTTCGCGTTGACCCGAGCGGTTCGCGCGCGGAGCAGGCGATGGCGCGGTTGCGCGAGCTAAACGCAGAGCCGGAGGTCGCTCCACCGCCCGCAGAAGAGGTTGAACCGGCGTCGCCTCCCACCGTTCCGCATGTGGTGGTGCAGCCGGCGTCAACACGGCCCGCCGCCCGACCAGTCCAACCAGTCCAGCCGGCCCAGCCGAACGTGCGCCCAGAAGCGGTCACGCTGCAAACGGCGCCGGGCCTGACGGTGCAAGAAGCGCCACCGCGTCGTACGCGCTGGCGAGTCTGGCTGGCCATCGGAGCCGCCGTCGCCGTTGTCGGCACGATCGTGGCTATCACCGTTGCGACGCGAAGCGGCGGCTGCAACGCCGAGTTCTGCGGGGACCTTCGTGGCGAGTGATCGTCGGGCGTGCGTGTGGGCGCGCTCTTTACATGGTGGCCGGGCTCCACGGCCGGTCCTGCTGGCCCTTATGCTTTTGCTCGGTTGCGCCGGCGCCGAGACGAGCGTTCGCGTTGACCTCACCTCCAACGTCGAGCTCAGCGCCATCGTGTTCACGGCGGAAATCGACGATCCGAGCGAGCCCGCGCGTTCCCTTGAGGCGCCCTTTGTGCAGAGCGCACGACTGCGCTTGCCGCCCGCATGGGATGGGCAGGTGCTTCGTCTCGGCGCCATCGGTTTCCTGAACGGCGAACGCGTCGCCTTTGGCGAAACGACCGTCACCGTTCGGCGCAACGAAGAGGTGCGAACCAGCATCGCGCTTCGGCCGCTGGCCTGCGGCGATGGATGCGAGGAAAACGACGTTCGCTGCGTGGGCGACGGCGTCAGCGTTTGTCAGCGGCGCACGAGCGACGGATGCCTCGCGTGGGATCGGCCCACGGCATGCGGGGGAGCGACGCCCTTTTGCTCCCTGGGTGGATGCCGCGCCGATTGCGTTGACGAATGCGGTCTCGGCGAACGCCGATGCACCGGTCCGGGCGCTTTTGAACGCTGCGACGATATCGACTCAGACCCCTGCCTGGAATGGGGACCCGCCACGGTGTGCGACCTCGGTGCGTTTTGCAGTGGGGGCGCGTGCGCCGTGGGCTCCGCGTGCGGCGCGAATGAGCGGGTGCTTGCCGGCGAGTGCGTGCGCTGCGACGCCGGCGAAACGAATGAACCGGGCGACAACCCGGCTGGACCCGACACGATGTGCGATTCAGACGTGCCAGGCGTGGATCCATGCCTTCCGGTCGTGGGCGTGAGCTGCGACGAGTTTGACGAAGCCTACATCAAGGCGGCCAACGCCGAGGAGTTCGACACTTTTGGCTTCTCCGTGGCCCTTGACGGCGACACGCTCGTTGTCGGCGCCCCCTTCGAGGACGGCGGTTCGCCAGGCGTCGACGGCGACGACGCCGACAACGGCGTCGATAACGCCGGTGCTGCCTATGTCTTCGTCCGTTCTGGAACGGCGTGGATTCAGCAGGCTTACCTCAAGGCCGGAGCGCCGCGGGCGCAGCGGGAGTTTGGCTATTCGGTCGCGATCGAAGGCGATACGATCGCCGTTGGAGCACGCTTCGAAGATGGCGGCGCCACCGGCGTGAACGGCGAGGAAATGTCCTTCGGCCCGCGCAACGCGGGCGCCGTATACGTCTATCGTCGCAGCGGAACGACGTGGTCCCGCGAGGCCTACCTCAAGGCCGGCGATCCTGACGTGGACGACAACTTCGGGTCTGCGTTGGCCATCTCGGGCGATCGGCTCGCTGTCGGCGCGCCGCGTGAAGACAGCGCCGACACGGGCGTCGGCGGCGATGAGAACAATATCTTCGCCAGTGACTCCGGCGCCGTGTACCTCTTTCAACGCGAGGGGAGCGAGTGGTTCTTCGAAGCCTTCGTCAAAGCATCGAATACCGATCGCAACGACGCCTTCGGCGGGGCCGTGGCCCTCGAGGGGAGCACGCTCGCCGTTGGCGCACAGGGAGAAGCGAGCGCCAGCGCGCTTGACCAGGAAGACGACTCGCGGGGCCTCGCCGGTGCAGTGTACGTCTACACCTTGGACGGAGCGCAGTGGTCGCAGCAGGCGTACTTGAAAGCCTCGATGCCTGGCGGCGTCGATCGTTTCGGTTTTGCCCTCGCCCTCTCGGGCGACACGCTGGCCGTTAGCGCGCCCGCCGAAGACAGCAACGCGCGCGGCATCGATGGCGATGAAACGAACGACGCGGCGCGCGACGCCGGGGCCGTCTACGTGTTTACACGGAGCGGCACCGTGTGGACCCAGCAGGCATACATCAAGGCTTCCAACACGGAGCGCTCCGGAACGGCCGAAGAGAAGTTCGGATGGCATCTCGATCTTCAAGGCGACACGCTCGTCGTGGGCGCACCGGACGAAAACGGCGGCGGCGTCGGCCTCGGTGCCGATCCCTTGGACAACAGCGCACCGGGCTCCGGCGCCGTCTACGTCTTCATGCGCTCCGGTGGGACGTGGTCCGAGACCGCGTACATCAAGCCGCCCGTAGCCGAAACCGGCGCGCGCGACCCGGACAACTTCGGTCAGGCCGTGGCCCTTTCGGGCGGCACGTTGGTGATCGGGATGCCCAACGACGACAGCAGCTCGGCGGGCGTGGATGGCGACGTCAACGACAATAGCGCACGCGACAGCGGCGCGGTGTTCGTGCGTCGACTGACGCGCTAGGACCTCATGATCGATTGATGTGTGTGCTCATCGGAGCACCGGGAGGTCGTCGGGAGCGACGAGGAGCGCGATACTGCGCGCCGTCCGGGGCGTTCGACGGATGAGCCCCTTGGTCTCCAGCTCCTTGACCATACGGTGGGCTGAGGGTGGCGTGACTTCGAAGAAGCGCTGCATGTCCCTCTCCGCCGGAGGCCGCCTGTTGATCTTTGTGTAGGCGTAGATGAACGCCAGGTACTGCCCCCGGACCTCACTGATACCCCATCGTGAGCGAAACATGTGACGTCACATGATCACGCGTGACACCCCGAGACACCTTCGTCGAACGACACTGAAAACCGTCGGATCCGACGATTTATAGTGGTTTTTGGTTACTGGTGCGGATGGCACAGCGGTTGCTCAAGGGGAGGCAGGGACGCGGGAAGCGTCCTGCTCAGAGTACGCGCGGCACATCGCGCAAAGGAGAACCCCTCATGTTGTTCGTTGGAATTATTTTGGTTGTGGCTGGCCTCGGAGCCGCCGGTTTTGGTTTCTGGCAGTGGCGCAAGCTCAAGATGATTGGCGGCGCTCCCCTGGCGAAGAGCGGGCAGCTCGCCGGCAACGCCAGCGAGAAGGGCTTGATCGCCGTTGAAGGCAACATCGAAACGCCCGAGCCGCTCATCGCGCCCTGCTCCGGCAAGCCCTGTCTCTACTACGAGGTGCAGGTCTACCAGCGCTGGCAGAAGTGGCAGCAGACCGGCGACTCGTCCCGCAAGGTTTCCGGCAAGAGCTCGGTCAAGCACGACAAGATCGGCGGCGTGTTTCAAATCAACGACGGCTCCGGCCCGGCGAAGGTCGATGCGAGCGAAGCCAAGGTCAACGGCAAGCTTGAGAAGTCCTTCGAGCAGGAAAACGAGTACGCCAACGGCAACATCAGCTTCGGCAGCTACCAGGTGAGCATTCCGCCCTATGCCGGCGAAGGCTGGGGCACGGGCACGATGTGCATTGAAAAGATCATTCCCGCCGACGGCTCCGCCTATGTCGCGGGTCGCCTCGAAGGCGACACGATCATGCGAAAGAAGAATGTCGGCGGTCGGCTCCTCATCGCTCGCGAAGGTCTTGAGGCGCTGGAGAAGACGACGAAGACGAAGGCCGTGGCCGCTGCGGCCGCCGCCCTGGTTTCGCTCGTTGGTGGTTCGGTCATGGCGGCCGTCGCGCCTCCGATGGACGCTCCCGACGAGACCATCACGCTCAGCACCGGCTTTTCCCCGGACCCGCAGACGATGACCGGAACGGCCGGCGGCTTCCGTGACGTCTCGGAAATCGGTGCGCCCGCCGACTGCGTCGGTCAGGTGAGTGTGGGACCGAACGCCGTCCTCAACCTCACGGCAGACTTTCCCAGCCTCACCATCATGGCGAACTCCGCCGACGACACGACCCTTGTCGTGCAGCAGCCCGACGGCTCGTTCCTCTGTAACGACGACTTCGAAGGCTACAACCCCGCCGTTCAGGGGGCGTTCAGCGCCGGTGAGTACAAGGTCTGGGTCGGCACTTTCAGCGAAGACGCGCACCCGCGCTTCACCCTCGGCGTAACCGCCAACGCCGAGCTGCAGCCCTCCAGCCTGCAGTAGGCCGCACTTCCAATCGACGCTCGCCCCGCAGTCTGCGGCGGCGGGCGTTGGCTGTTAAGCCCGGCGATCACATCATGCGCGAAGGGCGAGGTCGAGCGCACGTTTCGGGTCATGGCCCAAGGCGATGGATGTACGCTCGGCCGCTCTGGACTGGCCCGGCGCTCGCCCAACTCGCGCGCGTGAAGCGCAACGCTAAGGAGCGGCGTTTGCAGCCGGGGCAGTCGTCGTCTCCGCTTCGGGTGCGGCGGGGGCGGGTGTTGCGGCTGGGGCTAGAGCGGCTGGGGCTGGAGCGGCCGCCCGCGGAAAGTTCACGAGCAGCCGTTCGACCGCGTTAGCGAAGCGCTCCGGCGACGGTTCATCGCGAACGGTACCGAGGGCATGCGCGTGCCAGAGGTGAGCACTGTCTGCTCGCACGAACGCGTCGAGAACCAGCGTCGCTTCCGTGAACGCGACCTCATGGTTCGTTACTTCAGTGGTGAAGTCGAAGTGTGCGGGAGGCGCGCCCACGATCGGCCGGATATCCTGGCGGCGGCCGACGGCTCCCTGGATGATCACGTCTGCTTCGTCGGGCGTTGTGATGGTCCAGCCGAGGCGTTCAAGGGTCGTCACGGCCACCTCTCGAGCGATCTCGACGAACTCGGGAGGAAGAGCCACGCGTTCGAAGCCTGGAACTTCCGCGCGAGGTACGAATGCGACGGTCCGCGCCTGCGCAACGGCCACATCCGGATTGGTGAGCGTTTCGAACGTGGCGCCACCGGAAGCGCCGCCGCATGCGGTGAGTAGGAACGCGCCGATGCAGGCGAGCGTTCCTCTATAGGATGCATGGCTAGAGCGCGTGGAGACGCACGGCATCTTCGTTAGGTTCATGGTTCCTCGATGGTTGGTTGGCGGACTCCCACGGTTCGCGAGTCCGATGGATGGCAGAGTCGACCAAAGGGCGTTTCTGCCGATCGTGCCGGCACCTTGGCAGGAACCCGTGAAAATGGAAACGGCTTTCGATGTACCGCACGTTCGCGGTCCAACGCCGTCGACGACTAGTGCCTCACCACAGGAGTTTTGATCGATTGAGTGTGGATGATCGGCATCGAGGTCGGCGGGGGTCCGACGCAGGACACGCCGAAGCGTATTCAAGGAGGAGGGCCGTCGAGATCGACGGCGAGGGCCGCACTCAATCGGTCAAAACTCCTGTGGTGAGGTACTAGGAGGAGTCCGCAGTGCACTCCGTGGCCCGCCACGGCGAGGGCCCGTCCGTATGCGGAGGCGTGGGGGGCTGGAGGGCCGCCATGGCTGCAAAGATGAGTGCGAACACCGCGAACACGGACATGTTTGGCAAAACGGGCGACGGCGGGCTCTTTGCTAGACTCGCCAGGCTGAGCGCCAATGTCGCGCGAATCCGCTGTCCACCTTCCCCGCGGTAACCCGTTGCGACTTCCATCGCTGCGTCCGTAAGCAGGTAGTCGACGCCAGCGGCGAGCGCTCCCTCCTCGCGGAGCACAAGCTCGCACTCTTCCTCGTAGCCGAAAGCGCGAACGACGCAGCGTTCACCCACGTGCAGCACATGAACCAGGCGCTCGTCGCTTTGGCCGCCTTTAGCCGCGTCCACGCGCGACTGCAGGAGTTGCTGCGCCCTTCTAGCGTTTCGACGCCGAGCCGCCTCGAGCCACTGGCGCGCGTAGAAGGACGCCGGGGCGCAGACGGCGACGACGGCGCTCAGCTGCCAGTGGGCGAGTTCGCCAAAGCTCGCGTCATGTCCGATCGCGAGCACGGCGACGGCACCCAAAACGATGAGTGGTGCACTTCGATGGAAGAGCTTGAGCTCGGGCACGCGCGCCGACCAGAGCCAAAGGGCGGCGAGGCCGAGCGAAAAGGAGATGCGCACGATGCTCCCGTCGTTCACCGCCGTCGAAATCACCACGAACACGGCCGCCAACGTTGCTACGGCCGCGGCGATGAGCGACGCGCCCGAGTTTCGAACCCGCCTACGAAAGAGCCGATCGGAAATCAAGAGAAACGTCATGCCGAGGAAGAGCAGGAGCAGGCCGATCGCCAATCCTGCAGGATGACCACGTCGAAGCGTCCCGGCCGGGTCCGCAGGTACGTAGCAAACGGGCCAGCGCGAAAGACGCGGGGAGGGCCCCGTCGATGCGGAAAGTTCGGTACGGCAAACGGCTTCACCATCGACGTGTGCGCCAAGGACCGCCGCGCATACGCGGTTGCCTTTTTCGCTCGTGTAGCAATCGAGATCGGCCACCTCGCCCTCGGTGCATACCGCCTGGTGAAGGAAGGCGAGGGCGAAACCGTAAATTGCGAGGCCCATCGCGATGAGCGAGCCGCCGATGAGGAGCCTCCGCATCGGCCGAGCATACGCCTTTCGCGCTCGCCTCCACCACCGGGCCGTCACATGCGGCTACGGGTCGGGATGAAGGTGAGTCCAGCGTGCCTATCTAGCCCTATCTAGATGATCTCGGCGCGACAGTTCTGGTCGCAGCCGTCGCCCGCCATCGTGTTGCCGTCGTCGCATTGCTCGAAGGCGTCCTGACGCGTACCGTCGCCACATCGCGGTGCGGGCTCGCAGCTGGGCAGGCAGCCGCCGTAGCGTCCATCGTTGAAGCCGTCGTCGCAGCCTTCGACGCCCTCTTCGACCATGCCGTCGCCGCAGAACGGGGCGAGCACGCAGTCAGCGGTGCACCCTTCGTACGATCCGTCGTTCGCGGCGCCCTCGTCGCACTGCTCTTGGGGCGACTGCCGCACGCCATCGCCGCAGCGTGGGCCGACCTCGCAGCTGTCCGTGCAACCGCCATAGCGGCCGTCGTTGAATCCGTCGTCGCAAGTCTCCATCGGCTCCTGCAGCACGCCATCGCCACAGCGCGGCGCGCTTGAGCAGTCTGCGTTGCATCCGCCATACGCGCCGTCGTTCGTTCCGTCGTCGCACTCTTCGTCCGCCGGCTGCACCAAGCCGTCGCCGCAGCGTGGGCCGGGTTCGCAGGTGTTCGTGCAGCCGTTGTAGCGTCCGTCGTTGAATCCGTCGTCGCAGGATTCGGGCGGCGATTGAAGCGATCCGTCGCCGCAGCGCGGACCGAGCTGGCAGCTGTCCGTACACCCGCCGTATCGTCCGTCGTTGTCGTCGCCCTCATCGCACTGCTCGTCGCCGCCCTGAAGCACGTCATCGCCGCAGCGCGGCCCAAGGGTGCAGTCCGGATTGCAGCCGCCGTAGCTGCCGTCGTTGCCAGTGCCTTCATCGCACGCTTCCGGTCCATTGCGTGCGCCATCGCCGCAGTTCGGGCCAAAGGCGCCGCAGCCCGGCTGACACCCGCCATAGGAGCCGTCGTTGACGCCGTCGTCGCAGACTTCCTCGGCCGGCTGAACGACACCATCACCGCAGCGCGGACCCTGCACGCAGCCCACGCCGCAGCCGTCGTAAAGGCCGAGGTTCAGTCCGTCGTCGCAGAACTCGTCGTCCGTGCGCATGCCATCGCCGCAGAAGGGCGCCCGTGACGTGCACCCGGGGTTGCAGCCGCCGTAGCGTCCGTCGTTGATGCCGTCGTCGCAGGCTTCGTCCGGCGTCACGATCGCGTCGCCGCACACGCTGCCGCAGGACGTGGTTCCGGCAAAGAAGTTCGACAGCTCGAGCCGGTAGTTGGATCCGGTGGTTTGGCGCTCGGCCTGAAAGACCACGCCCTCATAGATGCCGCCCTCAACGAGCCCCAGGGACGTGCCCGTGGCCACATCTAGCGTGACCGAATCCGTGAGCGGCCCGTGCACGCCGCCGATGTCCACGGCGAGCTGGTCGTTGATGAACACCCACACATCGTCGTCGCCGCGGAACGTTAGGGTGGCGTTTGCCGCCGGATCGTAGCGGAACCAGAAGCGAACCACGCTCGTAAAGTGGAAGTTGTGGGTTCCGCCGCCATCGCCCGCCAGCTCTGGTTCGCCCACTGTGCTCCAACCGCGTCCGTCCAGGGGCCAGAAGCTCGTGTCGTCAAAGACGTAGGTGAAGTTCGGCGCCGTTCCCGTGCGCGTGAAGGTCAGCTGTTCAGGAATCGTGAAGGCCCGAGTGCCGTTCCGGTACCATTCGCGGAACGTATCCTGGTCCGAGATGCAGGAGCTCACCACGTCGTTTCGAACGGGGCGTCCGTCCGCGTCCAGCGTCGTTTCAACGAGACCCGTGCCCACGCAACCGCCGATTTGAAAGTCGGGATGGCCGTTATTGTTGTTCCGAGCGCGAAAGTCTCGGTAAACGATCGGAAGGGAGAGCGTTTCGGGCGGATCGGTCGTGACGACCGTGCACGTGAAACCGTCTTCCCGTACACACGTTGCTGAACAGCCATCGCCGCTGCGCACGTTTCCGTCGTCGCAGTCTTCGCCTGGAAACACCTGCCCGTCGCCGCAGACGGGTGTGCAGCTGCCAACCCTGCAGTCCGGCTCGCGGGTGCAGAAGGGCGTGCATCCGTCGCCGATGAGGTCGTTTCCGTCGTCGCACGGCTCGGTGCCTTCGGGAATGCCGTCGCCGCATGTCGTGGTCATGCATGCGCCGCCGCCGTCTTCGCACACGAACCCATCTTCAAGTTGGCAGCTGTCCGAGCAGCCATCGCCGCTGCCCATGTCGCCGTCATCGCATTCCTCGATGCCAACCGCGATGCCATCGCCGCACAGCGCCGCCCGGCACGCGCCACCAATGAGGGGGCAGGTCCATCCGGCTTCGAGCTGGCATGTTGCGCTGCAGCCGTCGCCGCTGGTCGGTACGGCGTTGTCGTCTTCGCACTGCTCGCCGGCGCTGATCAATCCGTCGCCGCATTCCACCGTGGACACGCAGTCTTCGCCCGGCGTTGGGCAGACGAAGTCTGGCTCGACGCCGTTGCAGCCCGCCGCGCATCCATCGCCGGCGTCCGTATTTCCATCGTCGCAGGCCTCGCCGCCCGCCCGTAGGCCGTCGCCGCAGAGGGCCGCCGTACAGTCAAATCCGGGAACGGCACAAAGCCATCCCGCTTCAACGGTTGAGCAATCAGCGCTGCACCCATCAAAGGGCGTGCGGTCGCCATCGTCGCAGGCCTCGCCGACGTTGATCGCGCCGTTGCCGCAGAGGTCGAGTACGCGGCATGCCGCACCGGGTGTCGGGCATGCGTAGTCCGCCTCGACTTGGCAGTCGCTGCCGCAGCCATCACCCGCGTTGTCGTTGCCGTCGTCGCAGCCTTCAGCCCCAACGACCAGACCATCGCCGCATTCGGCGGCGTCGCATGGTTCGCCAGGCGTGAGGCAGCGCCAGCCCGTCTCGAGGGCGCAACCTCGGTCGCAGCCGTCGAAGCCCGCGCGGTCGCCGTCGTCGCACGCTTCGCCTGTGTTCAACACGCCGTCGCCGCAAAGGTCGAGAAGCGAACAGGGCGCGCCGGGCGTTGGGCACGTGTAGTCCGCTTCGATTCGGCTGCAGTCGGCGCTGCAACCGTCGTCGTCTTCGGCGTCCGAATCGTCGCAGGCTTCCGTGCCGGCGACGATGCCGTCGCCGCACGCGGCGGCTTCGCACGGACGGCCGAGCTCGGTGCAGGCCCAGCCATCTTCGACCGCGCAGCGCGCCGTGCAACCGTCGCCCGCCATGGCGTTGCCATCGTCGCAGCTTTCCGTGAGGTTCAGGATCGAGTTGCCGCAGAGGTTGAGCACGACACACGGGAGTCCGGCTGTCGGGCATTCGTAGTCGGGCTCGATGTCGCGGCAGTCCGACGCGCAGCCGTCGAGTTCGTCCGTGTTTGCGTCGTCGCAGATCTCTTGGCCCGCCACGATGCCATCGCCGCACGCGGCGGCGCCGCAGCGCTGACCGGGCTCGCCACATGCCCAGCCGTCTTCGACGGCGCAGAAGCGACTGCACCCGTCGCCGTCCGCGACGTTTCCGTCGTCGCAGCCTTCGCTCTCGTCGAGCATGCCGTTGCCGCAGAGGATCGTCGTGATGCAGATGCCGCCCATCGGCGGACAGCTGAAGCCGGCGTCCACACTCGAGCAGTCTGCGGCGCAGCCGTCCCCGCCCACGGTGTTGCCGTCGTCGCAGACCTCGCCTCCGCCAACGCGACCGTCGCCACAGACGTTAGCGGGCAGATCGGGCTCGGCTTCGATCGCCGCGTCGACGGCGACGTCGAGGGCGCTGTCCGGCGCCACGATCCGATCGGGTCCGGCATCGATCGGGTCGCCTTCGCCCCCCGAACACGCCAACAGACCCAAGGACAAAATGGGGAGGAAAGCCGAGTGAAACACCCGATAACAGAGCATTCCATGATTGTGATTGCATTGAGAGCGTAAAACAACACTTGTTGCTGATTTGCGTGTTTCACACCGGCAACAAAAAAAGGACGCCGGCGTCCCGACGTCCTTGCGTTGTCCCTCGTTTGGGGCTTAGGCGCGAATCTCTTCGCGTCCGCGCCGCCACGCGTCGTAGCTCGAGGCTTCGAGGGCCTGCCGCTCCTCAAAGTCACGCTCTAGGGGGGCCGCCCACGAGGCTTCCGCGCCCTTCGATGTGAGCGTCACGAGTTCGGTGCCGAAACCTGAGCCGTACGAGAACGCGCCGATGCGCGCGTTCGCTGGAAGCTGCGCCAGTACGTCCGCCACCGCGAACCAGAGGCTTGCCGTGTAGCTGTTTCCGATCCGCCGGTTCCAGCGCATCGACGGAAGCACCTTCGATTCAAAGAAGTTGGCGACCTTCTCCTCGGACCAACCGGCTTCGGCGCCGATGTGACGCACGGCCTTCTGGACCATCTTCGGAAAGGGGGTGTGAAAGCAGAGTGCGTCGAGGTTGCCGGCGCCTCCAAGGTCGTCGCCAAAGGCCGCTCGCATCGTCTCCCAAGCGCCACGTTTGTAGCAGTCGAGGCTCAAGGGTCCATCGACCCGTGGGTGGGCTTCGCCCACAGGGCGCCAGAAATCGAAGGCTGGCTCGCTCCACGCGTGCGTCTTGACATCCACCGTCGCCACGCTCGGTTCGGCGACCACCATGGCCACTGCGCCGGCGCCCTGCGTCGGCTCACCCGGATCGCCTTGGCCGTACAGCGACACGTCCGAAGCCACGACCAGCGCGGCCTTGCCGTCGGCGGCGCCGCTCCAGCGCCACTCAAGTGCCTGGCGGAGGGCGACGGTGCCGCCGTAGCATGCGTGCTTGACCTCGTAGCTGCGAATCGCCCCGCGCAGCCCGAGCTCTTCCGCCACGAAGGCCGACAGCGGCCGGGACATGTCCTTCGCCGTTTCCGTGGCGACGACGATCAAACCGATGTCCTCGCGCTTGCCGGACCAGCCCTCGAGGGCCCGCTCGGCGGCGTCCGCACCGAGGCGAACGACATCCTCGTGGCGTCCTTCTTCTTCGCGGCACACGGCAAACTCGGCGCAGCCAAGCCCCTTCGTGAACTTGTTGGGGTCCACGTCGCGAAGGCTCGCAAGCTCGCGCACGTCGAGAAAACGGCTCGGGACTTTGAGGCCGATCGAAGCGATTCCGGTTTGGTCGTGTGGGTTCATGGTCGCGCATGGTGAACAGAGGGCCGGATCGCGAAAGCGAAAAGGCCGCGAATAGTCCGTTCCCGTGGGTGAAACTTCGCTGGACGCGGGTGAACCGTCACGCGCTGCGTCGGGCGCATAAAAGAGGCACTGAGTGCCCTCTGTTGTGCTTTTTGTCGCACCCACTTTCCCCCACGCGCGGGTCACCTAATACTGCTCGCCATGCGTCTTCGTTTGGGGATCTTTCTTACTCTTTTTTGGGCCTTCGGATGCGGCGACGACGACAGCGCAGCGCTTCCAGAACTGGTGCAAGACGGCGAGCTCGCCGTTCGCGTGCAAATCCCTGCGGACTCCGGTCCGGGCTTGCGCTTAGCCGCAGACGATCTCGCGTTGGCGCTTGGTCGAGCGGCGGGCCTCACCACGCCCGCCGACGTTGTGTTGGGCGAAGCGAACGGCCTTGCGGTACGCGTGAGCCTGGCCACGCTCGAGGGGACTTCCGCAGACCTCGCGGACCAGGCCTACGAAATCGCCGTTGAGGAACCGAGCCTGCGCGTCACGGCCCAGTCGGAGCAGGGTGCCGCATACGGCCTGTACCGAATCGCGACTGAGCTCGGAGTCGTCTACCACCATCCGGAGGAAACATTCTTCCCCGAGGGCAGCGCCGACGCGCGCTTGCCGACCATCTTTGACGGTTCGCTCGACGAACCACGCTTCCGACGTCGCGGTTTTCATGAGCACACCCAGCACCCCATCGTAGCGAGCGAGTTTTTTCTAAAGGCGGGCGGCGATGCGGAGGAGGCGGAGCGAAACCGCGGCCTCGCCTCGAACTACCTGCGCTGGCTCTTTCGCAACCGGCAGAACGTCGCGAGCTGGCACATGCTGCGCACCGTCGACCTCGACAGCTGGGTTCCGTACATCCAGAGCGTGAACGCTGAAGCCGATGAGCTATTCATCGAAACCGGGGTCGTGATCGGCTTTGTCGACGAGCAGCAGAACGCCTATCGAACGTTTCGCACGGCGGCGGAAGATGCACGGCCCTTCGACGTGCAGATTCCAGAGCGTATCGACGACGTGCTCGCCGGTAACTTCGACTTTCTCACCTTTCAGATCGGTGCCAGCGAGTTCACCAAGCCCGCGGACGCGGATCTCGCGGCCTACCTGCAGATCATGGTGGACCACATCTCTGGCAACTACCCAGAGGTGACCTATGGCACATGGATTCACATCACCTGCGGCCTCGAAGCGGACGACGGATCAAACTTCTTTCACCTGCCTTCGCAAGCGGACGAGTCGATCCGCTCCTGGGTGCACACCACCATGTTCTACACCCTCGAACACCCTGCACCGGTGTATGAGTGCGAGAACTTTCACCACCAGCGCGACTACTACGACATCGTCAAGCCGCAGAACCGGGATCTCGAGTTCTTCCCCGAGACGGGCTGGTGGCTGGGCTTTGACAACAATGTGCCCCTCGAGCTGCCCATCTACGGCTGGTCGCGTGCCTGGGACATTCAGCAAGAGCTCGACGAACGCACGACGGGTCATGTCAACTTCACGACTGGCCGCGAGTGGGGCTACTGGCGCTACGACCACTACCTCAACGAGGTCACTTGGGACGCAACCCTCACCTGGGAGGCGTACCTCGACCGCATCGCCACCGTGTTCCAGGGTGGCTCAACGATCACGGACGCGATCAAGGCCGTCACGGACCTTCAGGTGCGCCATTTCTACGAGGAGCATCCGGAGCTTTACTTCTACATCGCCGGCGAGCTTCCGCAGGATGAGGTCGGCGAGGTCGTGGACATCATCGCCCGACGCCCAAAGCGTGCTTACACGGAAATTCTCGGCCTGAGCGACGAAGAGTTTGCCGCGTGGCAGACGGACGAGCTCGAAGTGCTTCGCTCCATGCGCGCCGAATACGCCGCCGTCATCGATGGTCTCGCGGACGCCCAGGAGCCGGCCGAAGGCGCGAGCGACTCGGCGATTCTTGCGGCAAGGCTTCACCAGGAAGCCGTGGACGGCATGCGCCTTCTCGTTCTGCGCTTCGATCAGGCCATCAGTCTCTACGAGGGGGTCGAGGCTCTTCGACCTTGGTGGGTTTCGAGCCGAACGGCGGAGCCCGATGAGGGTCTGATCGAACCGGCCCGTACCACAGCGGAAGCTGCGCTGGCGGCGGCAAAGGAGGCGACGGCCGCAGCGCGCACCATCATCAACGGCGGCGCCGCGCGCTACCGGTACCCGGCCGAGATGCTTACGGCCCTGAACCCGGATTCGCTCACGATTTACAAGTTCGGGTACATCGAGCAAACCCAGACTGGCTTCTTCTGGACGCGCCGCGACGACCAGCTCGAAACGCTCACCTCCGTCGTCCTCGATTCGAGCAGCGATGCATGGGCTGAGCCCGAACCCACCTACGTCTTCGTGGCGCCGAGCGACGACATGACGATCACGGTGCCCGACAGCGTACTGGTAGCCTCCGTGCTCGGCGGCTTCCTGCCCACGCTCATCTTCGGTCTCGAGGGCGACGAAGTCGAAGGGCCGGTTCAGCTTCGGATCGCGCAGGACACAAACGCAAACGAGCGCCCCGACGAAGGCACGGAGCAAACGCTCGAAGGCACCCTTGAAGGACTGACCCATACGAGCGTTCCAGCGGACTATCCGCTCGACCTACTAGGCCCGGGCGGCGACATCCTGGCCAGCTTCACGCTCGTCGACCTGCAGGTGGTCACCAACTTCGAGCGCGTTGGCGGCTCACGCCTTCGGGCCCTCGACGGCTCGCTGGCCGGCGGACTACGCACGGCAGAAATCGTCGGTGCCCTCGGCGAGCTCACCGGCACGGATGCGGCGAGCGCCGAAAATTTCATTCGCGACGCGTACATGCTCCCGATGGACGAAGAGGTGCCCGAGACGCTTCCCTTCGCCCTCGACTTTGTACCGCGCGACAGCAGCTTCTAGCCCCATCCGAACGCCGAACAAGGTCAGCTAAA
>JBCCRV010000078.1:0-16101 GCA_039201085.1 Myxococcota bacterium
CCGCGTCAATCGCTACGCCGCCTACTGCCGGGCGATCGAAGGCCGCCGTCTCCCGCTCGCTTGGTGCGATTTGGAAGCGCTTCGCTTCAACCTCGCGACCGTGGCAAAGCGCGCCGCCGGCCGACCGGTGCGCGTGGCGACCAAGTCCGTGCGAAGCGTGGAGCTGCTTCGGTGGGTGCTGGCCCATCCGGGCTTTGCCGGCGTGATGGCGTACTCGGCGGCGGAGGCGGCGCACCTCGCGTCGGCCGGCATCGACGACGTTCTCATCGCCTACCCCACGGTCGAGCGCGCCGATCTTGTGAAGGCGCTTCAGGCCGTGGCCGAGGGCACCACGATCACCTTCATGGCGGACGACGAAGAACAGCTGCTCGTGTACCGCACGGAAGCGCTGAAGCTCGGCGTCGTCGCCGACGTGTGCCTGGATATCGACATGTCGATGGCGCTGCCGGGCCTTCATTTCGGCGTGCTTCGCTCGCCGATCACCAGCGCAGCGACGGCGCAGCGACTGGCGCGCTCCGTCGCCGCGTCGCCGAACCTTCGGTTGACGGGCGTCATGGGCTACGAAGCGCAGATCGCAGGCCTGCCGGACCGCAGCGGCAATCCGGCCCTGGACGCAGGCGTGCGCACCCTGAAGGGTCTTTCGATTCCGCGCCTTCAGCAGCGGCGCGCCGCTGTGGTGGCGGCGCTTGAAGCGGACGGGCATGCGCTTCGCTTTGTGAACGGGGGCGGCACTGGCAGCCTCGAAAGCACGGCCGACGACCGGTCCGTCACGGAGCTGACGGCGGGCTCGGCGATCTACAGCCCCACCCTCTTCGACGGCTACCGAACGTTTCGCCACGACCCCGCCGCCGGTTTTGCCCTGCCGATCGTTCGGCGGCCAAACGCGCGCACGCTCACATGCCACGGTGGCGGCTACATCGCGTCGGGGTCTGCGGGGTCCGAACGCCTTCCCTCGCCCTACCTTCCCGTCGGGCTGAAGCTCACGGCCAACGAAGGCGCCGGTGAAGTGCAAACGCCGGTGGTCGCGTCCGAGGACCATGCGCTGAAGATCGGCGACCCGGTGTTCTTCAGGCACGCCAAGGCCGGCGAGCTCTGCGAACACTTCAATGCGCTCGTTCTGATCGAGGGCCACACGTGCGTCGGCGAGGCGCTGACGTACCGCGGCGAAGGCCACGCGTTCTTATAGGGCTCATCCTAAAGATCGCCGAAAGCGGGAGCGGCCGTGAAGGCTGTGCTCGACGCCGAAGGCGTCGAGCACGGTCGGCGCGACGTCGAGAATTGAAAGGTCTTCGACCTTACCAGCGGCAACTCCCGGGCCCGCCGCGATGAAGATGCCGTTCCAGTCGTGGTTGCATCCGTCTGGGCCGTGGTCGTTCGTGGGCACGATCCAGTCCGCGTGACCGACCGTTCCAAGTGCCCTCGCGCGAAGGTCGTCGAAGTAGAGCATCGCATCCGGCGGCTCGCCGAGCGTGGCGCGGTAGGTGCGTTCGGGCAGGTCCGCCTCGAGCGAAACGCCGCGGACGGCGAGCGCTTCCTTCAAGTGTTCGATCACGCGCGCCAGCGTTTCCTGTCGCGACCCGATCGAAACGGTGCCTTCGGGCTCGCGCCCGCACACGTTGAGAAAGAGGCGCGCGTAATAGCCGCCCTCGGCCCAGGCGGTGGTCCGGCTCCAATCGACGCGATCGCGCAGGGGCGCGGCGCCGTCCGAAGCGCCTTCGCTAGCGGCCTCAGCAAGGGCGAGCAGGTCGAGCTCGCGTAGCACGTCGTTCACGGCGATGGCGCGCTCCATGGCGCGCGCTCCGTGATCGCTGACGACCATTACGAGCGTGTCGTCGCCAGCGGCGTCCAGCATGTCGCCGACGCGCGCGTCGAGCTGCACGTAGTACGCGTGGCAGCGGGATTCCCACGGGTTGCCGGCTTCGTAGCGCGGATGCAACCGATCCATGTGGTGCCAGGCCGCATGGTGCAGCCGGTCCGGGCCCATCTCGACCATCATCAAGAAGTCCGGGCGCTGCTCCTGCCAGACGGCCTGGGCCATGGCGAAGTGCTGGTCGCGCATGCGGTGCAGGTCGCCAAAAACCCGCTCGAGATCGTCCGTACGAAAGTCGGGTATGTCCGCCATGTACGCACCAAAGCGCGCTTCAAGACCCGCCAGGAAGCGCGGCGGAAAGCTCTGCGGACCGTCCGCGTGCAGGAAACACGACACCATCTGCCCGCGCACGGGGGTGGGCGGTGAGGTCAGGGGCACAAAAAGGCTGGCCACCCGATGGCCGGCATCGCTTAGCCGATCCCAGAGGCGCTTGACCCGGACGTCCCGCGCGTTCGCGACGCGCAGCGCGTAGCTTCGGTCCGCCGTACGATTTCGAAAGCCGTAGAGCCCCAGCTCACCGGGGTCGGCGCCGGAGGCCATGCAGGCCCAGGCGGGTACGGTGATGGGCGGCCGGGTTGAGCGCAGCGGGCCCCACATGCCCCGCTGCCGGAGCCCGTTGAGGTGGGGCAGATCGGCCGCCCATCGGTCGAAGACCACGCTCGGGGGTACGCAGTCGAGCCCTAGAATCATCACGCGCATGGCTAGCGAATGCCTTCCATGCAGCGAATCTTCCGCTCTCGAAGCATGCCCGCTAGCTAGCACGTAGGGGCCGCGGCACGCGAGGGCGGGGCTTGCCACGCTCCAGGTCGGCCCAAGCCCAGCGAATCGGCTCTGGTATCGGGGGGAAAAAGCCACTAAAAATCGGGCTGTGAGCGATTCCGCAGACCAGCTCCTGGGCGAAGCGAAGGCACTGCTGCAGAACGGGCGCACGGAGGAAGCCCTTTCCGTGCTGGGCCGGCTCCTCGAGCAGAAGCCGGACCACGTCGAAGGACTTGGTCAGAAGGGTGAGGCCCTGCGTCGCCTCGGACGAAACCGTGAGGCCCTCGAGGCCCTCGACCGCGCCGTGGCCCTCGACCCCCGTTATGCCTTTGCCCTGGCCTCCCGCGGCGATGCCCATGCGCGCCTCGGCGATCGCGCGTTGGCGCTGGCGGATCTTTCAGCGGCCATCGATTTGGACAGCCAATATGGCTGGGCGCTCTTTCGGCGCGGCGAGGTCTACCTTGACGAAGGCCGGCACGACGAGTCCGTGGCCGACCTCACGCGCGCCCACGACCTCGACCCGCAGCGCGGCGCCATCGTGGCGACGCGCGGCGAAGCGAAGCGGCTGAAGGGCGACCTTGAAGGGGCGCTGGCGGATTTTGATCTGGCCCTCGAGCGCGAGTCGAACGTGGCGTGGGTGCTCGCATCGCGCGGCAAGACCAAGGCGATGCTCAACGATCGGGAAGGCGCCCTGCCCGACTTTGATCGCGCCATCGAGCTCAAGGCCGACTATCCCTGGGCCCTCGCCCAGCGCGGCGAGGTGCTTCGCTTGCTCGGCCGGCACGAACCGGCCGTGGACGACTTGAGCCGCGCCATCGCCCTCGATCCCCGCAACGCGTGGGCGTGGGCGAGCCGGGGCGCATCGTACCGAACGCTCAAGCGACTCAGCGAGGCGTGGGCCGATCTTTCGCAGGCGATTCATCTCGACGGCCGCTACGCCTGGGCGCTCGCCAACCGCGGCATGACGCTCTTCGACCTTGGCCGTTACGAAGCGGCGCTCAAGGACCTGGACCGCTCCGTCGCCCTTGACCCCACGAACGCCTTTGCGATCGGTCGACGGGCGGAAACGTACGTCGAGCTACGCCGCTACGAACAAGCCATCGCCGAATTTGAACGGTTGCTCGAGCGCGACCCAAACGACACCTGGGCCATCGCCCACCGCGCCGACACGCTGCGCTTGATGGAGCGCTACCAGGAGGCGCTCGCCGGTTTTGACCGCGCCCTGGAAATGAAGCCACGCTACGCGTGGGGTCTCGCGAGCCGCGCCGAGACCTACCACATGCTCGGGCGCGATGAAGACGCCATTGAGGACTTTGAGAAGGCCATCGAGATTCAGCCCGATTACCCGTGGGCCCGCGAAGGACGTTCGCGGTGCTTGGCCAAGCGCGGCCGGCACGTCGAAGCGATGCAGGATCTCAACTGGCTCATCGAGCGCCGGCCGAAGTCGGCGCGCTTGCTTCGGACACGGGCTGAAGTGCGCGTGGCACTCGGCGACCTCGAGCGCGCCCTCGACGACTATGACAAGGCCCTATGGCACGAGCCAGACGCGCGCGAAACGATCGAGGGCCGCGCATCGGTGCTTCGCCGGCTCGGCCGCCACGAAGAATCGCTTACGGCGCTCGACAAGGCCCTGACCGGCCAAACGCCCACGGCGCGCATGCTTGCGCAGCGCGGCGACTTGCTTCGCGCGCTGGGGCGCGATGAAGAAGCCGCCGTCGAGTACGGCAAAGCGATCGAGCTGGACGACGGCGACGCGAATGCCCTCCTCGGTCGGGCCGAGCTTCGGCGCGAAGGCGGCGACTACGCATCGGCATTGTCGGACTACGAACGGCTTCTTGAGCTTGAGCCGGAGTCGCGCGAAGGCCTTGCTGGGCGCGCCCGCGTCTTCCTTCATACGGACCGCGTCGACGACGCGATTACCGTGCTGGACGACGCCGTGTCGCGCTCGCCGCACGACGGGTACTTGCTTGCGCAGCGTAGCGATGCGTATCGCATGGCGGGCCGCACGATGGACGCGCTAACGGACCTGCACCAAGCGCTTGAGCACGCGCCGAACGATGCGTCGATCATTCGTCAGCGCGCCCGGGTGTACGAAGCGATGGATCGCTTCGACCAAGCCGCCAAAGACTACGGCACGCTGCTCGAAGCCAACGATGGCGACGTCGAGTCCGTGTACCGGCGCATCATTGCCTTGGCGCGGGCCGGCGAAGACGCCGAGGCGCGCCGAGCGGCGCGCGATGCGATCGACCGCTTTCCCAAGCACGCCGTGATGGAGCATGCACGCGCCGCCGTGCTGAAGATTCGCGGCGATGAAAATGCCATGCGTGACGCCCTGCACGCCGCCGTAGATAAAGCACGCGCGGCCGTGGCGGAACATGCATCCGACGTGATGCGTTCCCTCGAGCTCTTGCTCTACCTCACGGCCCTGGGCGAAGAGACGGAGGCGGCGAGCCTCGCGACGTCGATGCAGCGACGCGCATCCCAGCCCCAGCGCGTTTCGCTCCTTGAGCGCCTCGAGCAGCAGCGCTCGATCTTTGGCGAGACAGCCGCCTACGGCCCGGTCCGCGAACGGCTCGGCAGCGGCAACCTGCCCCTTTCGTGAAGCTTCCCCTTCAGGGCCCGGAGCGCCGGCGCGAAAAGATCGGCTTGGTGCTTCTGATCGTCGGAAACGCCGTGGGCGGCTTGCTCCTGCTGGTCATGCTTGGCGGCGCGTTCTTCCAGAAGGGCGCCTGCAGCGCGATGTGTTTTGGGGCGCTCTTCGCCTTTCCGGCGGCAGCCGTGTACTTGACCGTGCCGCGCCTCCTGGACCGCTACGATCCCGAGCCCTGGTACGCGCTGATCGGCTGCTTGCTTTGGGGCGCCATCGCCTGCGCGGGTTTCAGCCTCCTGGGCAACGAAACGTTCAAAGCGATTGCCGTGCGTTCGCTCGGCGAGGCACAGGCGGATGCCGCCACCGCCGTGATCGCCGCGCCGGTGGTCGAAGAGTTCTTCAAGGGCCTGGGGCTCTTCGGGGTGTTCTATTTTTTGCGGCGCGAGTTCGACGGAATCGTCGATGGCATCATCTACGGGACCTTTATCGCCCTCGGCTTCGCGGCGACGGAGAACGTGCTCTACTACGGACGCGCGGCCATGGACGGCATGTTTGGCGGCGTGTTCATCGCGCGCGGCATCTTCCTGCCGTGGGGCCATCCCGTGTACACAGCGATGACGGGCATTGGCTTCGGACTGGCGCGCGAGGCGCTTTCGCCCACGGTTCGCGCATTCGCGGCGCCGCTCGGATTTGTGTTCGCGGTGGTGCTTCACGCCATGTGGAACGGCAGCGCGACCTTCGCCGAGTCGATGGGCGTCTCCTTTTTCCTTTGCTCGCTGCTTCTGTGGTTCGTCTTTGTGGGCGCCTTTGTGATCATGGTGATTATGCTGGTGCGCCGAAGGGGACGCGTGATTCGCGCGCACCTCACGGACGAAGTCGCCATGGGCAACCTCTCGCCAGCGGAACTCGAGCTCGTCTGCGACGCCTTTGGCGTGACGAAGGCACGGGCGCGCCATGGGAGACTTGGGGTGGAGTTCGTTCGGGCGGCGGCGCGCCTGGCCCTTTCGAAGTGGCACTTTGCGCGAAGCCAGAAGACCAACACGCGCACCGTGAGCGCCGACTTTATCGTGCCGCTGCGAAACCGCCTTCGGGAACTGCGGCACGCCTACATGCAGGGTCAACAGCCCCGGTGACGGACTACGAGCTCTACGCGACGTGCCTGCCCGGCCTTGAAGCGCTGCTTCTCGACGAGCTCGTCGAATACGGCATCGGCAAGGGCCACGCCGCCGAAGGCGCCGGTGTACGCTTTGCCGGCGGCGCCGATGCGCTGATGCTGGCGAACCAACGAAGCGGTGTCGCCATCCAGGTGCGCGTGACGGTCGCCGCTTTTCACGTCACAAAGCTCGCCGAACTCGAGCGCAAGGCACGCTCGATTCCCTTTCGCGATTGGTTTCGCACCCGGCCGAAGATCACCGTGCGCTCGCGAAAGTCGCGCCTCTATCATACGGGCGCCGTCGCCGAGCGCATTCAGCGCGCCTTGGATGCGCAACTCCCCGCGGGCGACAGCGACGGAAGCGAGCTGTTCGTTCGCCTCGACGCGAACAAGCTCACCTGCAGCTTCAACACCTCTGGAGCGCCCCTTCACCGCCGCGGCTACCGGCTGCAAACGGCGAAGGCGCCCTTGCGGGAAGACCTCGCGCGCGCACTGCTGCGCGCCACCTGGGACCGCCAGTCGCCGCTACTCGATCCGATGGCCGGTTCGGGCACGATCGCCGTTGAAGCAGCGCTCCTAGCGACGGACCGCATCAACAAGCGTGCCTTCGCCTTCGAGCAAGCGCCCTGCCTCGAGGGACGCACGGCGCCGGACTGGAGCCGCCAAAAGGCGCCCGAGATCTTTGCCTCGGACCGCAACGCCGGCGCCATCGACGCCGCAAGCGCCAACGCCGAACGCGCCGGCGTGCGCGAGCTTCTCGACCTACGGGTCGCAAGCCTCAGCGACGCCCACTGGCAATCGGGCATCACGGTCGTGACCAACCCGCCCTTCGGCAAACGCGTTGGCAAAGACCTGCGCGCCCTTCGACCGCTCTTCGGACGCCTCGGCCGCAACGTTCGCGACCACGCCCAAGCCTTCGGGCTCATCTTTCCCCACGGAGCGCGCCTCGAGCGCGCGCTCGAGCTCCCCCTGACGTCGCGCCTCATGACGGACCACGGCGGCATCAAAGTCGACTTCCTGCGCTGGCGTGACGGCTGAACAACGATACGGGCCGTTCCTTTTCACCAACGACTTCCAGAACGATCGCCTTAGTGTGTTCTACGCCGGACTTGGTGGAATCCTCCTCGCGGACTACGAAGAGGAATCGTCCGACGTTTGACCAGCGTCTCGTCGGCGACGAGAGTCCAAATGCGCGACGCGTGGTGTATTTGCCGGTCCGCGCCAACGCCCGCTCTGTAGGCTATTCGAGAACCAGTACGCGGTTATCGTCGCTGCCGACGACGACTCGGTTGCCTTCCGCGTCCATGGCGAGCGCGACGACGCCGAAGTCGGCGAGGTCGACGCTGCCTCGGTGAGTCCACCTTGAGGGCGACGTGTCCTGCTCCGCGTAGTGCAGGCGCGTCGTGCCTTCACCGCGCGCTTCGCTTGCAACGACGCGCGTGCCTTCGGCACTAAGCTCCATGTAAAAGCCGAAGAATCCATCGGCGATCGGGTCGTCGGAACGAACGGTGGTCTCGGGTAACCACGCGTCTTCTGCATTCGAGAAGAGCAGAATCGTTCCGGCTCGACTTCCCATCGAGTTGTGCAGGTGCCGCGACGCCGCCATTCGATCGCCCGAGCGCGACAGACGGATCCGATAGCCCAAGGCCGAGCCGGCGCTGCCCCCCGGCGGCGACGTCACGAAGGGCGCGGACTGCTCGAGCGTCAACGGGTCAAGCCGCGCGGTCGCTAACTCGTCCGCCGCCCGTGACCATACGAGGCGTCGGCAATCGCTCTGCAGGCGGGCGCCCTGAAAGCCGCTCACGGATCGCACCAGCCATCGACCGTCGACGGGGACAAGCACCGACTTGTCCGTGCCTCCCATGAGAATGCACTCGGAATTCCGCGCGAGCTGAAGGCTCGGCACGCTCGAATCATCTTCGTCGACACGTAGGTATTGCAGCTGACGCCACGTGCCGGCGTTGTAGCGGAAGAGGTAAAGGGCGGTGGCTTCCACGCTTCCAATCGGACTCGACTCTTCGCCCAACCCCGCCCCGCGATCGGCGTCCGCGACGACCGCCAGCGTGGTGCCATCGCCGCTAAGCGCGATTCCGATGCCGAAACGGGCTTGAGCGTCTGGGTACTCGGCCTTCAGATACGCCTCTTCGCTCCAGGTCCCATCGCTCGCGCGCCGAAAAACGTAGGCCGCCCCGGCATTCGTCAGATCGTCATCGTCCAAAGAGGGATTGACTCCGCGCTCCGACGAGTCGTCCGTGTACGCACCAATGGCGATCACGTTTCCGTCATCGCTGATCGCCACGGCCCTGCCGAATGCATCCGCCCCAAGCGCATCGCTGTCGACGCGTGAGCCCGTGAGCTCGAAGGGCTCGGATGAAAGGGGCCAGGGACTGATCGACGTGGGCCCTCCGTCCGCGACTCCCGCCTCTTCGCCAAGGCCACCGTCCACCGACGCCTCCGCGGCGTCGATGGGAGCCGCGGCGTCGATGGGAGCCGCGGCGTCGATGGGAGCCGCGGCGTCGATGGGCGCGGCATCGGAAACGCGACTGTCAGGTACCGAGCCTTCGTCCCACCCAGCTTCAGCCACCGCCAGGTCAACGGCGCCGTCGGGAGCTCCCATCTCACTCGGTGCAGCGTCGACGTCGCTTCGTGCCGCGTCGGCGGTCTCCAAGTCGAGCACGCCGGTATCCCCAAGACCGGCGCCCGGCACGCCCCGATTGCTCGCACAGGCCGCGATGAACAGCAGAAAGGCTAGCGTCGGCGCTGCTCTAACGGCCCCTGCCCGCTTGGGCGCGGGCGGCGTCGCAGCGGGCGCGTCAAGGATGGGCTCCGCCCGTCTGGGTGTCTGCGCAGTGCGCTGCATCTTCATATTCGCCACTCCCCGCAAGGAAAAAGCCCGTTCGACGCAGACCTCGGTCTTCGCGGCTCTGCCGAAAGCGGCCCCGGTTCGAGACGATGGTTTCCGCAACGAGCACCAAACGCTGGATCGTTCCGGTTCCGAGCGCCGTTACCCGATCGGCGCGCCGGATACGGTGACGGCAATTGCGCCGACGCCCGCTCTGCGAGTCGACGCCGCCGGCGAAGAGCTCAACCGTGGTGCGGGCCCACTCGGAGCGGTCCGCGGGACCGACACCGATCCGCCGCAGCCGATGCGGCGGCGCGAGGAGGATCCGAATGAAAGCTGCGCTTGCTGCGAACGAGGGCTCAGCGCCGCCGGCAAGCGGGCAGGACGCGGCCGCGGGCGGAGTCCGCTACAGGCACTCGCCGGCGGACTGGTTTGTGATCTTCGAACGCAGCGATGCATTCGCTTCTAGCCAACGTGCTTTCACCGCGTCGGGAACGGCGTGGGCCGAAAGCACGTCGTCCAAGATCACCAGGCGGCGGTCGAATTGGCCGCCCTTCACCCGGTGGGGGGCGTGCGCCTTTTCAAGCGGGCGGCCGCGATACTCAACGTTCGCGCCCAGGTGTTCGGCGGCATGCTGGTACTCAAACTCTTTGACGTGCTCGCGCCTTTCGCGAGGAAAGAGGTAGCCGATCATCAAATCGTCGAAACAGCGGTCGACGAAGTCCTCAATGATCGTGCGCAGCGCAGGCTCACCGCCGATCGCTGCGAAGTCCGTGGGAGTGTCCGCCATCACCGCAAGGTTAGCAGCACCGACGTAAGACGCCGCCCGCTCGCCGCAAATGGCCCCGAGCATCGAAGCGGTCCCGTTTCGGTGACGGCGGCACATCCCGTCACTGTGGACCGCCGTTTTGTGGCTGGAAACGCCCCGTCTCACTTCGTCCCAGCAGCTCCGAAATGCCCTGCAAGCGCAGACGGACAGTGCAACCGCTTGCCACATGGCTTCGGCGGGGGTTTCCCGTCCGAGAGTCTGGCGGACAGCGATCGGAACGCCGGCGAGAAATCGACCGCGCACCGTAATGAGATGTGCTCTAACCTCCAGCCATGGGAAAGTTCCTCTTCTTTTTCGGCGTTGCCTGCACGGTCGTTGCGGCCGCCACAGGCCTCATCGGTCTCGATGTCAACGCTGCCGGCCGATCGGAAGTCAATCCTCTTGCTTCCCTCGCCCTTGCCGTGGCCGCCATCGCAGCGTTCCAAGGGAGCAAGGTCATCGAGTGGGGCGCGCCCAAAGAGTGAAGGCTGGTTCGCGACTACGGCGCGTGGAACCCGTCGAGCTTCGACCCGCGTCGAGGTTCGAGCGAAGACCGTAAACGCTTCGGCTCCAGGCGGCGATCTACAGCGACTCCGTGGCTTCTTCGGCGGGCCCTTCGGGCGGCGCGTCGTCGAAGAGGAAGGCGCGGGTCGTGCGGAAGGAGAGCACCGCGGAGATTTGGTTGCACTCACCGGTGGCTTCGTCGAAGGCGAGGTCCGTCCATCCGGGCAGGAACGTGAGCACGAGCGGCGTGACCTGAATGCCCTGCATGGCGTCGGCCTGCATCGAAACGTCGAGCAGGTCCTCCTTGGGCATGCCGCCGGCGAGAACGCCTTCCCACTCGCCCAACTCGTTCACCGTCGCGCGGATCTGCGTGTTGAAGAGACGCAGGTCGAAGAAGACGTTGAAGAAGGTAAGGGGCAGTGTGGTGTCGAAGGCTTCCGTTTCGAGCACGCCGTCGGTGATGCGTCCACTCACGCGGTTTCGCGGAACCTCGAGGCGCTCGTCGAAGGTCTGGTTGGGCACGAGGCGGTCGTCTGGGCCGACGACGGGTCGTCCGTCGCCCAGAAAAACACTTACCTCGACGTCCGGATCGTTCTGCCAGTCGTCGACGCCCTCCACCTCGAAGAGTAGAAGAAGGCGACCGTTGTTGATCGTGCCCTGAATGATGCCTTCGACGGTGCCTTCCTGAAACACGCCTTCCACGAGCGAAAAGATCGACGCGAAGGAGTTGTCGATCCCCGTACGCCCATCCGGAGCGACGTAGTCTTCCTGAAAGCAGGCGCTTCCCCGCTCGACGGTGTCCTGGCCGTCGAGGTCGACGCCGATCGTAATCGCGCGCCCATCGACTTCGCCCATCTCTGTTCCGAAGCCGACCGTGTGGGCCACGGCGAGCGATCGCTCGCCGCCGCTTTCACCACAGCCGACCAACAGCAGGAGGCCCAGCGACGCATGCCGAAGCCCGCTCACGCTTCCAGTGCTCCGACGCTATCCGTCGCAAAGGCATCTTCGGTCCCGAAGGACGGCAGCGGTACGCCCATGGCGCGCGCGATGGTAAGATTCACGCGCGCCGCATTGTCACCGGACGAGCGGTAATGAAAGCCCGTGTTCAAGCGGCCACCGGCACGGCCGAAGAGCAGGATTGGAAAATCGTCCAGGCTGTGAAGGCGCGGGTTGCTCGCGTCCGTCGTGCCGAGAATAACCGTGTTGTCGAGGAGCGAGCCCTCGCCCTCGCCAAACTCCGCGAAGCCCTGCACAAAACGGCCGAGGCTGGCCATGATGTACTTGACGATTTCGTTCGTGCGCCACATCTCGCCGCGCCCCGAGCCGTCGTCGAGCGGTTCGTTGTGCGTGAGGTCGTGGTGACCGCGAACGACGCCCTGAAGGTCGATGCCTTCGATCGGATACACAGTTTCGCGCACGGCGGGTGAAAACACGTGGCCGACGATACGCGTCTGATCACACGCAAGCGCCATGATCAGCAGGTCCGCAAAAACGCCGTTGAGTCCGTCGAGGTCGTCGCGGCCCCGGCTGTCCGGCAGCACCTCACGGGGCATCGCCGGACGCATGCATGCTTCGAAGTTCGGCGGGTCCTCTTCGAGGCGCGCGATGCGGCGCTCAAGTTCGCGCACGTTTGTCAGGTGCTGCTCGACACGCAGGCGATCTTCGGCGCCAAGGCGCTGGCGGAGGCGCTGTTGCTCGATAGCGACGGTGTCGAGCACGCTCCGACGAAGGCGTAGCGTGGGATCGGGCTCGAAGGTCTCGCCCGGCAAGCGAAACCCCTCCCCGAAGAGACGCTCGAAGAGGGCCGCGGCGGACGTCTCGGACGGCAAGGTCTCGCCCGTCGCGAGCACCGAGCGGCTGCCGCCGTTGGAGACGATGGAGGTCTGCAGCGAGCGAAAGCGCGTGCTTCCGCCGAGCTCGGCCGCGAGCACCTGGTCCAGACTGGGCGCTGCCCAGCCGACGTTTTCGCCTTCGACGATCGGTTGGGAACCGCTGAGCATGCCGGCGACGGCCGATTCATGGGGCGAGCGGCCGGGGACGCGAACGTCGAAGCCCGTGACGACGGACATGTGCTCACGAACGTTCGCGAGCGGCGCGAGCTGCTCCGTCATCGCGTAGTCGGCGCCCTCTTCGGCGGGCGTCCAGAACCAAGGAAGCACGCCGTTGCCCCAAACAAACTGCACATAGCGCTGCGGGAAGATCGATCCGTCGGCGAAGGCGGTGCCGCTTTCGTTCGTCATCGCGTCGAGCACGGGAAGGCCGATGGCAACGGCGCCGCCACCGAGGCCCAACCCGCGAAGCATCGTTCGTCGCGACAAAGGACGGCGCTTCAGAAAACGTGAGCGAGTCATGGCTGGCCCTCCGCAGGCAGGGTTCGGAACGAGGGGTGAACGACGACGGCGCGCATCAAGCCGCGAATCGAGTAGTCGCCTTGGCGGAATGCGTCGACGAGCTGCTCGATAACGAGGGCCTCGCCCGCACCCTCGTGCCGGCCGTGGGCGACGCGAAAGAACGTGCGTGCGGCGCATTCGAGGGTCGTTTCGCTCTCGGCCAGCACATCGCCAAACTCGGCGGGCGTGCGAAAGACCTCGCCATCGACGTTGCCCGATGCGTCGATTCGCGCGCCGTTGTCGAGCGTGCGAAAGCGACCGAGGGCGTCGAAGTTCTCGAGACCAAGGCCGAGTGGATCCATCTGACGGTGGCAGCTCGCGCAGCTCGGTTCTTCGAGGTGGCGGCGCACGCGGTCGCGAAGGGTCAGCGCGCCCGGCTGGGGCTCGGGAATCGACGTGTCGACATCCGGCGGCGGCGGCGGAATCTCGCCGCAGAGCAGATTTCGGCGAACGAAGATGCCGCGGAGCGTCGCCGAGGACGCTGCGACATGGGAGTGGAGCGCGAGCGAACTGACGTGGCCAAGGATTCCCGCGCGCTGCGAGTCGGGCGCGTGTTCGTGCATGGCAAAGCCCTCTCGCGCCGGGGCGGCAACGCCATAGATCGATGCGAGCGTGCGATCGATGAAGGTGGTGCGCGTCGTGAAGATCGTGCGGTAGTCCGAGTCGTTTTCATAGAGCCACGTGACGAGGCGCAGCGTTTCCTCGCGGGCCGCGGGACCCACCTCCGGTGACATGTGCACAAACGTGCCCCGGTCCTTGCGGAGGTCGTCGAGCTTGTCGAGCTCCAGCATGTCGCTGAAGACCGCGCGCACGCCGCCGATGGCGCGCTCATCGCCAAGCATCGAATCGACGAGCGCGGCGTACTGGGCTTCGTTGTTCAGGTCGCCGCGCGAGGCCGCATCGAGCAGTTCGGTCGTTGGCGGCCGGTTCCAAAGGAAGAAGGAAAGCCGCGTGACGAGTTCCCAGCGCGTGAGGCTGCGGCCCTCGCCGACGGCCTCGCCGGACTCGGTGCGAAAGAGAAAGCTCGGCGATTGAAGAAGGCTCGCCACGCCATACGCGAGCCCGGCGCGAAAATCGCCGAGCGTTTCCGCGGCCTGCGCACTCAAGCGGACCGCCGCCCGAAGCTCCTGACCGGTGAGCGGACGACGAAAGAGGGTGCGCCCCAGGGGACGAAGGGACTCGGACGCGCAGGTGTTGTCCACCACGGGCTCCTCGCCCGAAGCCGGACCGCAATCGGGCCAGACGGCGACAAGCTGCTCGGCGAGGAGGTAGCTGGCGTCTTCGTACTGCTCGACGCCACGGGGCGATACCGAACCTTCCGTGGCGCCGATGGCGACGAGGCCTTCGGCGCGCCGGTCCGGTTCGAGCGAGCTCGGAAGTCGCAGCTCCGCGTCGCCGATGAGAGGCCGCAGCGCGTCCTCCACGGAGATGAGGTACTGCTCCTGCGTCAGACGGCGAAGGCGCGCGGCTTCGGGCACGTATTCGGCGGCGGCAGGCGTGTCGATCGGCGCGGTGCTTTCACCGATGGTTCCGTCGCACCCGAGGGCAACCACCAGCAGGAGGAACGGCGCGGATGGTCGTCGTCGGTGCACCCTTCAGATGTATCATCGGGAGAGGGCTACGGGTAGGATGTGGCGGACGTGAAAGACGACGCGTGGGCCGAGGCCCTGGTGGGCAAGACGCTGCTTGAGCGCTACCGAATCGAGCGAGTTCTGGGAAGTGGCGGCATGGGCGTCGTGCTCGAGGCACGGCACCTCCGGCTCGATCGACCCGTGGCCATCAAGATGATGCATCCGCTGGTCGCAAGGGATCACGCGTCCGTCGATCGCTTCCATCAGGAAGCCCGGAGCGCCGCAAGCGTTGGAATTGAAGGGGTTGTGGACGTTCTCGACCTCGACATCGACCCGGAGCACGGCGCGTTCCTGGCGATGGAGAAGCTCGAGGGACACTCGCTCGTGCACGAGCTGAACGCCGGTACGCTGGAAACCGCGCGGGCCCTCTGGGTGGTCACGGAGCTGCTCGACGTGCTTCAGGCGGTGCACGAACGGGGCATTGTGCATCGCGACCTCAAACCGCCCAATATCTTCATTCATCGCGACAAAGTGCAGGCCGAACGCGTCAAGGTCTTGGACTTCGGGATCGCGAAGGTTCGGCGCTCCCAGCTGACAAAAACCGGCCAGGTCATGGGAACACCTCGCTTCATGGCGCCGGAGCAAGCGCGCGGGGACGACGTCGATGCGCGTGCGGATGTCTATGCCGCCGGTCTGCTCTTGTACTGCTGCCTAACGGGCGTACCGCCCTTTGCTTCTGCGCCGTCCGAGCGCGTGATGGAGTACGTGCTGGAGGGCCTTCCGAGCTTGGGCACGCTGCGTCCCGATTTGCCGGCGCCGCTAGTC
Organism: Myxococcota bacterium; assembly: GCA_039201085.1. Lineage (GTDB taxonomy): Bacteria > Myxococcota_A > Polyangia > Polyangiales > Houyiibacteriaceae > JBCCRV01. The sequence continues at coordinate 15,313 of JBCCRV010000078.1, forward strand.
GACGCCGTGGACCGGGCCGTAGCCCTGAACGCGAGCGATCGCTTCGCGAGCGCAGCGGAGTTCGCGACGGCCCTGCGTTTCGGCGACGTCACGGTTCCACCAGCGGAGGCGAGCGGCGCAGACACGATGCGAAAGTCCGGACCGGCGTCGTCCGGCGCGCAGCATGCGATGGCCGGGTCTGGAATCGCCGGGTCTGGAATGGACGAGCGTGCGATAGCCGAGCCGCAGCATGCGGCGCCCGAACCGGCCACCTCAAGCTGGCGGCGCGCCACCTGGGCGGTGGCGCTCGCCGCCCTCGCCACTGCCGCTGCGTTTGCCTTTACGGCGCGCTCGAACAACGCGCCGGTGGCACACCTTGAAGCGGAGGGACCGTGCATTGTGCCCCTTGGTGAAGTGCAGCTGGTGGCGACGCCGAGCGGTGACGTCGAGTACGGCAACGAAGGCGCCCGCATTCGCTTCGCGCGGAGCGCCGGCTCGGTGCACGCGCGCGTCGCACTGATCGGGCATGGGACCGCCTTCGTGGCGCAGGCCTGCCTCGGCGACGGCCGCGGATGCGTCGAGGGCCTGCTGCGCCATCGCGCGCCCTCGGCTTCGAATCCTCCGCGGCTGACGCTGCACCGGGTGCGTCTCGAAGCGTCCGACGGTCAGGCCTGCTTCGTAAGCGGCACCGTGGGCCCCGAGCTCTAGACCCAATGCCATTCGAATAAGGCGAAAAACGGAGTCTCGGTGGACAAGGTGGAAGCGTGAACGGTGAGCGTGACGGGTGAAGCGCGGGCGTGAAGGGTGAAG